>CAYRAE010000517.1:0-2658 GCA_964422175.1 uncultured Luteitalea sp.
GGAGGCGGCTTCGTCGGCGGGCTGGTCGTTGCCGCCTCGTTCGTCCTGTACGCGATTGCCGCCGGCGTGCCCGCGGCACGTCGTGCCCTGCTCGTCAGTCCGTCCACGTTGCTCGGGGTTGGCCTGCTTGTCGCGCTGGCCAGCGCCATGCCTGCCGTCATCGCCGGCAAGCCGTTCATGACGGCGTTGTGGACCGACATCGTTGTCGGATCGACGGAACTCGCCGTCGGGACGCCGCTGGTGTTCGACATCGGCGTCTTTTTGGCCGTGATTGGCGTGGTTCTGACCATCGTGTTCACGCTGGCCGAGACGGTCCTGGCCGAGGAGTGAGATGGAACTGTTGTTGGCGATTGTCGCGGGAGTGCTGTATGCGGCCGGGCTGTATCTGATGCTCAGGCGCCGCCTCGCGCAGCTCATCATCGGACTCAGCCTCCTGTCGAACGGATCGAACATCCTGATCCTGTCGGCGGCAGGCGTGACGCGCGCGAAGCCGCCGCTCGTCACGCAGGGCATCCCGCTGGAGCACTATGCCGATCCGGTACCGCAGTCGCTCATCCTGACGGCCATCGTCATCGGGTTCGGCGTGCTGGCGTTCGCGCTCGTTCTCGCGTACCGCGTCCGTCAGTCCGTTGGCACCGACGACATCGACGCGGTGGGCCCCGACTTCGCCCGACTTCACGCTCCTCGCGTCGTCGAGGCTACGTCGGGCGGGCCCGACCACGCCCAGGCATCCTCGGGCACGGTGGATCGCGCGTGATGCTGCTCACGCTTCCCATCGTGTTGCCGCTGTTGACGGCCATCGTGCTGCACCTGCTCCCGCAGCGGAGTCGTCTGCTCCGCGTGGTCGCGTTCGTCGGTTCGCTGGCAACGCTCGCGGCCGCCGTGTGCATCTTCATGAGGGTCGAGCAGACGGGCATCGAGGTGCTCCAGGTCGGATCGTGGCCCGCCCCTTTCGGCATCACGCTCGTCGCCGATCTGCTCAGCGCGATGATGATCGTGGTGGTCGGCGTGATCGGCGTGGCGGTCACGGGGTCGTCGTTCGCCGGCGTCGATCCGCGTCGTGAGTCGCTCGGGTATCACCCATTGATCCAGGTCATCCTCATGGGTGTGGCCGGTGCGTTCCTCACGGGCGACATCTTCAACCTGTACGTCTGGTTCGAGGTGATGCTGATCGGCTCGTTCGTGCTGATGGCGCTCCACCGGACGCGCGCCCAGCTCCACGCGGCGTTCACCTACGTCGGCCTCAATCTGCTGGCGTCCGCGTTCCTGCTGACGGCCATCGGCCTGCTCTATGGGCAGGCGGGCACGCTGAACCTCGCCGATCTCGCGCAGGCGTGGCCGGCGCGCCGCACGCCGGGGCTCGACGCGGCGCTGTCGATGCTGTTCCTGACCGCGTTCGGGATCAAGGCCGGCCTGTTTCCGTTGTTCTTCTGGCTGCCGGCCTCGTATCACACGCCCCCGGCGGCTGTTGGTGCGCTGCTGGCGGGGTTGCTGACGAAGGTCGGTGTCTACGCGATGATGCGCGTGTTCACGCTGCTGTTCCCCGACCCGGGCGGCCACGTCTACGGCGTGCTCCTGGCCCTCTCGACGGCAACGATGGCCGTGGGACTCGTCGGCGCCCTCGCCCAGCGGGACTTCCGGCGCGTGCTGTCGTTCAACCTGGTCGGGCACATCGGCTTCACGACCGTCGGCCTCGCCTTGTGGACGCCGGCGGCGCTCGCCGGATCGATCCTGTACGTGCTGCATCACATGCTCGTCATCTCGACGCTGTTCCTCGTCAGCGGTTTCTTCCTCCGGCAGCGACGGACCACGGATCTCGGAGCGCTCGGCGGGCTGTATCGATCGCAGCCCGGGATCGCCTGCCTGACGCTCATTCCGCTGTTCTCGCTCGCGGGCGTGCCGCCGTTGTCGGGGTTCATCGCGAAGGTTGGCGTGATCACGCCGATCCTCGGCTCGGGGCACTACCTGGTGGCGGCCGTGGCGCTGTCGGTGAGCCTGCTCACCGTGCTCTCCATGGCACGACTCTGGGAGGAGGCGTTCTGGAAGCCGGCACCGGAAGTGTCATCGTCGCCGGTGCCGCACCCGCGTCTCGGCGCGACGGTCGTTCTCCCCGTTGCGTTCCTCGTCAGTCTCACGATTGCGCTGACGGTCTTCGCCGGGCCGGTGTCGGGCCTGAGCCTGCGGGCGGCCGAACAGCTGCTCGAGCGGAACACGTACATGCGTGCCGTGCTCGGAGAGGGGGTGCCGCGTGTTGCTCGGTAACATGCTGCTCGCGCTCACGTGGGCGGCGCTGCAGAGCGAGTTCTCGCTGTTCACGCTCTTCACCGGACACGTCCTCGGGTACCTGATCCTCGTGGCGCTCGTTCGCGGCGGCGTGCTCGCGCCGTCGCCGTACATCGGGCGCGTCCATCGCGTGATCGGCCTGGCCGCTCACTTCCTCAACGAGCTCGTCCGGGCGAACATCCGCCTGGCGCTCGATGTCGCAACGCCCCGATTCCAGATGAAGCCGGGCATCATCGCGGTACCGCTCGACGCCACCGAAGACGGCCAGATCCTGCTCCTCTCGATGTTGATCAACACGACGCCTGGCAGTGTGGCGCTCGACGTGTCGCCGGACAGGAAGACGCTCTACGTGCACGTCATGTACATGGACAGTCC
>CAYRAE010000518.1:0-2651 GCA_964422175.1 uncultured Luteitalea sp.
TCTCTCAGAGGCAAGCAGTTAGGCTGGCTGGGAGGCAGGGATTCGAACCCCGATACTCGCGTCCAGAGCGCGATGTCCTACCGTTGAACGACCTCCCAGCAGAGGACGGCAGGTGCCGACGAACTTTCAGTGTAGCAACCCGGCACAGTTCAGAGCAACCCCGCTGCCGGGCGCTCGCGCCGCGCGTTTCGCCCGGGTGGCGCCGCTAGCAGCGCCGATGGCCAGTCGGGCATCCGAGAGGTTGCCCGATCGCGTAGGCTGACGCCGGGAGGGTGGGATGTCCGAAGTGCCCATGCGGCGGGTGCGCTATCAGGTGGCTGCGAGCCTCGACGGTTTCATCGCGGCGGAGGACGGCAGCTACGACTGGATCCCCATGGATCCCGCCATCGATTTCGGCGCGCTGTTCGCGCAGTTCGACACGCTCGTCATGGGCCGCAGGACGTTCGAGACGATGCAGGCCTACGACGGCGGCGTCAGCGAGACGGGCGTGTACGGCAAGGAGACCTACGTCTTCTCCACGACGCTCGACGCGAACGCGCACCCGAACATCCACGTGGTGCGCGGCGACGTCGCCGACATCATCGCCACACTGCGCGCGCAGCGCGGCCGCAAGGACATCTGGCTGTTCGGCGGCGGCAACCTGTTCCGCCAGTGCATCGACCTGGGCCTGGTCGACGCTGTCGAAGTCGCCGTCGTGCCGGTGATGCTCGGCTCAGGCATCCCGCTGCTCCCCAGGGGCTCTCGCGTGACGATGGAGCTGACCGGACAGCGGACGTACGAGGGAAGCGGGACGGTGCTGCTCGAGTACGCGGTTCGACGGTAAGCACTCTCGAACGACTCAGGCAGGCGCGTCATCGCTTCTTCGCGGCGCGCTTCTGGACCACGCGCGTCGCGATCGGTCCTCGCAGGTCGCGGATCGCATCCTTCCCCACCCATCTGGCGCCGGCGTCCGCCGATGCCGCCAGTCTCGTGGCCACATCCAACGCGGCGCGATGCAGTGCGAGACTGCGACGGCCCGCCGTGCGCAACGCCCAGCTGACGCCCTTGCGGACGAAATCGCGCGAGTCGTCGGCCGCGGCTTCGATGAGCGGCAATCGCTCCAGGAAAGGCGCGTCAGGCGCTGCCTTGTCGTGCACCGCCATACTCGCCATCAACGCGAACGCGCCGCGCCGCACGAACTCCTGCCTCGCCGACGCCCAACGGTCGACGCAGCGCCACGCGTGCGGCGTCCTGTCGAAGAGCGCGAAGCACAGCGTGTCGCACACGCCCCAGTTGTCGAAGTCGCGCGCCCACCGATCCATCTGCGCCGCCGTCACCTTCGCCGGTTCGTCGACGTACGCCGCAAGGAGCCTGGCCTCGTAGATCCCCGAGTCCCAGAGTTCGGCGGCCAGCGCATGATCGCGGCCAAGGCTTCTGGCCACCTTCTGGATGTTCGCCATCGAGACGCCGAGCGGACGCGACGCGGTGATGCCGAAGCGCTGCAGGTTCGCCAGATCCTTCGGCGTTGCAGCCGCCGCGAGGCGCGCGAGGACGTCGGCAAGCACGGGAGTCGCCTGCACGCTTCCTACCGCTCCGTCGCCTTCAGCAGCGCCGCGAGGTGCGCCTTCCAGAGCACGGCCTTGGTGTGGGTGCTGTGGCCCACTGTCTCGTCGCTCAGGGGCAGGACGATCGCCGTCCCCCGCTTCACGCGGGGGATCTCGCGTTCGAGGATGCGGAGCTCGGGCGGGTTGATGATGTCGTCGGCTGAATTGATCGCGACCAGTGGCGCCACGATCTTCTCGAGCTGCGGCTTCGGGTCGTAGTCGCGCGAGGCCTCGATCGCGTACAGGATGTCGTTGGCGTCGCCCGTCTTGACGTAAGCATCAACGTACGCGTCGAGAACGCGATCGGCGTCGGCCAGCGTCGGCGCGGCCTGCTGGCGGATGATCGGATTGCTGCCCGCGAGCCACAGCATCTGCGCCACGGTACGCAGACCGCGCGGCTGCGTCGTGTAGTTGCCGCCCTGCCAGCCCGGGTCCGTGCGGATGGCGTCGATGGCCACACGGCGCCACGCCCTGTTGCGTCCGGAGATCTGATCGGGCAGGCTCGCGAGCGGCATCAGCGCGTCCATCGACTCGGGGTAGCGCTCGCCCCAGACCCACGTGTGCATGCCGCCCATCGACGTGCCCATGACGAGGCGCAGCCTGCCGGCGCCGAGCCCCTCCGTCATCAGCCTGTAGTGCGCGCGCACCATGTCGTCGTAACCGTATCTCGGGAACGTCGCGCGCAGGCCGTCGCTCGGCTTGCTCGACTTGCCATGCCCGATCGCGTCAGGCAGCACGACGAGATAGCGCGTCGCGTCGAGCGGCTGGCCCGGCCCGAACAACTCGCCCGCGAAGTTCTCGCCGATGAACTGCGCACCCGATCCGCCCGTGCCGTGCATCACGATGACGGCGTTGGCGACCTTGCCCGCCGCGTCTCGCCGTGGCGTGCCCACGGTGCGGTAGTGCAGGCGCAGCTCGGGCAGCACCTCTCCCGAATCGAAACGGAAGTCGCTGATGACGAAGTCGGCTTCGACGATTGGCGGTGTCTGCGCCGCTGCCACAGGGGCCGTCAGCACCAGGACGAGCAGGAGGCGGACAAGCATGCGCACATGGTCGCACACGCATCAG
>CAYRAE010000519.1:0-2649 GCA_964422175.1 uncultured Luteitalea sp.
GAAGTTGCTGTCGGCTAACCCCAACCCCTGTTGGAATATCCGTCCTCCTGCCTGTTCGACGTCCGTGTCCTGGGCGTCCCGCGGCCTGCTGCTTTCATTCGACTCCGCGGATGTTGTGCGAGTGTTGCAGGTGCTATGCAGCTCTGTGGGGACACTCGACACGCGCTACTTGCTGAACTTGTAGCCCACGCCCCAGGCTGTGAGGATCAGCTCCGGCTCGCGCGGATCGCGCTCCAGCTTCTTGCGCAGGCGACTCACCACCGTGTCGACGGTGCGCTCGGTGTACGTGTCGTTGGACCACGCCGTTTCGAGCAGGCGCGCACGACTGAACACGATGCCGCGGTTCGCCACGAGGTGGTACAGGAGGTCGAATTCCTGTCGAGTCAGCTCGACAGTACCGCCGTGTGCGAGGAGCTCGCGCCGCGCCACGTCCATGGTGATCCCCGGTGCGAGGTCGAGGATTGTCGGCGCGTCCGTGCCGTTCGGTGTGGCACGCGCGTGCCGCCGCGTGACGGCCAGCACACGCGCCTGCAACTCCCGTACGCCGAACGGTTTGGTGAGGTAGTCGTCTGCGCCGCTCTCGAGGCCGATCACCGTATCTGCTTCGCTGTCGCGCGCGGTGAGCATCAGGATGGGCGTGTCCACGTTCGGCCCCCCTGCGCGAAGCGCCCGACAGACGGAGACGCCGTCGAGTCCGGGCAACATCACGTCGAGGACGAGGAGATCGAAGCGCTGCTCGCGTGCGCGATCCAGCGCAACGCGGCCGTTGGCTTCCTCGTCGACCTCGAAGCCAGCCAGGCCGAGGTGCAACTGCAGTAGGTCACGGATCGACGCATCGTCTTCCACGACCAGAACACGCCGGACGTCCGCCCCTGGCATCACACGTCATACGTATCGCGCGCCGCAAAGGTTTACCATGCGGCGCACATGGAACCCGTCGCGTGGTGGCGCAGCCTCTACCTGCGCATCGGTGTCAGCTTCGTTCTGCTCGCGATCGGCATCGCGCTGCTGCAGGGCCTCATCGTCTCGATCAGGGCGCAGCGTGATGCACGCGATCCGCGCCGCGCGCCGCACGCGGTGTCGATCGATGTGGCGCGTGCCTGTGCCGCCGAGCTCGAGCATGCCGATACGTGCGATCTCCGACGCATCAGGGCCGAGCGCCATCCCGACTGGCCGTTCATGGACATCGTGATGAGCGACGGCACGATCGTCTCGGCCTCGCCCACGCCGCTGCCCGAGGCCGTGGTGGCCCACGCCCGACAGATGCTCCCACCCACACCACGGGAGGAGCGTCTCACCACCGGCACGAACACGGCGTTCCTCACGGCGCCCATCCAGGTCGAGGGGCAACTGCGTGGCCTGGTGGTCCTCCGATTCCCGCCCCGTACGCTGTTCGGCGAGCTCGCGCGACTGGTGTCGCCGTCCGGTCTGTTGCTGCTCGTGATCGGTACCGCCATCGCGTCGTGGATCATCTTCACGCCCGCGCGGCGGAAGTTGTCGGTGCTCGCGGCGGCCGCCGAACGCATGCGCGAGGGCGATCTCCAGGCGCGTGCGCCGGCTGAAGGCGGCGACGAGATCGCCGTCGTGGCGCGTGCGTTCAACAGGATGGGCGACGAACTCGCGGAGCGCGACCGCGCGCTCAAGACGGTCGACAGGCTGCGCCGCCAGATGCTGGCCGACGTGTCTCACGAATTGAAGACGCCGCTCACGGCGATGCTCGGGTTCATCGAGACCGTGCAGATGCCGGAGATCGCCGCCGACGCGGATCGGCGTGCGCGATACTTCGGCACGCTCGCGCGCGAGACGCGGCGTCTCGATCGGATCGTGGCCGACCTGCTCGACGTGGCCAGGCTCGAGAACGGCGTGGCCGACTTCGAGATGGGCATCTTCGCGACGGACAAACTGTTCCAGCACGTGGCGCACCGGCACGAGCCGATCGCGGCCGAGCACCGGGTGACAATCGACGTCCAGGTGGACGAGTCCGCCGATCAGATCTGTGGCGATCCGCACCGCCTCGAACAGGCCGTCGACAATCTCGTCGCCAACGCGTTGCGCCACACGCCCGATGGCGGTCGCGTGACGATCTCGGCGTCGAGGGATGGTGATACGGTCGCGCTGTCGGTGACCGACACGGGACATGGCATCGACCCGGAGCACCTGCCGCACGTGTTCGACAGGTTCTACAAGGCCGATCCCTCCCGCGCCGCCACGCGCGAAGGGAGCGGCCTCGGCCTTTCCATCGTCCGCGCCATCGTCGAGCGCCACGGCGGCACCGTGACCGTTGCCAGCCGCCCCGGCCACACGATGTTCACGATCCGCCTGCCGCAGGGGGAGGAGTGAGAATGCCGCGATGCCGCGATGCCGAATGCCGGATTTCGGTGCCCGGTGCCCGGTGCCCGTTGCCGGGTTTGACCTATGACGCTCGCATGTCTTGTCGGGCGCGAGTATCGTCATAATACTGAGCCATGAGCCAGTACCGATTCGAGACCCTGCAGGTCCACGCGGGGCAACAACCCGCACCCGGCACCAACGCGCGGGCCGTGCCGATCTACCAGACGTCGTCGTACACGTTCAACGACTCCGATCACGGCGCTCGCCTGTTCGCGCTGCAGGAGTTCGGGAACATCTACACGCGGATCATGAATCCGA
>CAYRAE010000520.1:0-2643 GCA_964422175.1 uncultured Luteitalea sp.
TTCGGACTCCCGAAGCTGCGCCTGGACCCGCGCATCGAGCGCCTGCGACCCGTCACGGCAGGCCTTGCACTCGAGACCACGCTCACGGAGCGTTTCGGTCTCGCCAAGGACGTGTATCTCGTGATCAGTCGCGGTCCGGCGCTCGATCCGCTGCTGGCCGCGCACGAGGCCCTCGATCGCGGGCTCGGAGACACGCCGGGGCTCGCGCACGTCGGGCCTGGCGTCCTGTTGCCATCGGCAGACGTCCAGCACGCACGGCAGGCGTCGATCGCCGCCCTGTCGGCCACGCGCGCACGACTGGCCGACGATGTCGACCGTGCGGGTGACGCGCAGGGCTTCGTCGAAGGGACGTTCGCGCCGTTCCGCGAGCGGCTTGCGCGCGTGCTCGATCCTGCGCAGGCGATCACGCTCGACGACCTCGACGCGCGCGGGCTCGGCGACATCGCCGGGCGCTTCGTGCGACACGACGGCGCCGACTTCCTCGTGGCCTCGTACGCCACGGCGGTGACACCCGATGCCGTCGACCACCTGCGCGCGCAGGTCGCGGGGCAGCCCGGCATGGTCCTCACGGGACTGCCGCTGGTGAACGCCGCGCTCGCCGCGCGTCTTCCGCGCGAGCTGGGTGCTGGCCTGGGCGTCGGTGCCTGCGTCGTGATTCTGCTGATCTGGCTGGAGTTTCGCGCGGTGCGTCCCACGCTGCTGTCGCTGCTGCCCACCGCGTGCGGCATCATCTGGGGGCTGGGACTGCTCGGCTGGGCGGGCGTGGTGCTCGACCTGTTCAGCGTGTTCGCCGTGCTGATGTTCCTCGGCATCGGCGTCGACTACGGCATCCACCTGCTGCATCCGACGCTCGGCGCCGAAGGGGTCGGCATCTCGGAGGCGCTGTCGCTCGTGGGTCCGGCGCTGCTGCTGGCCGGCGCGACCACGGTGGCTGGATTCGGCACGCTGATGTGGTCATCGTATGGGCCGTTGCAGTCCCTGGGGTTCGTCTCGGTGGCCACCATCTCGTCGGCCATGATTGCGTCGCTGTTCGTCCTGCCGGCGTGGATCCTCAGCCGTGAGGCCTCGCGATGAACGTGTGGGCACTCGTCCCGGCGTTCAACGAAGCGCGCGCCGTGGCTGACGTCGTGCGCGGGGCGGCTGCGCACGTCGATGGCGTGCTGGTGGTCGACGATGGATCGACGGACGGGACCGGCGAGGTCGCCGCCGCGGCTGGCGCCGACGTGATGCGGCTCGACACCAACAGCGGCAAGGGAACGGCCATACGAGTCGGGCTGTCGCGCATCCTGCAGGGCGACGCGACGCACGTGCTGTTCATGGACGGCGACATGCAGCATCGCCCGCAGGAGATTCCCGCGCTGCTGGCGGAAGCGGAACGATCGGGCGCGGCGATGACCATCGGCGAGCGCGTCTTCGTGCGCGAGGAGATGCCCGCGTCGCGCTACTGGGCGAACGTGATCGGCAGCTGGGCCCTGGCCACGCTGATGGGCGTCGACCTCACCGACACGCAATCGGGCTTCCGGGTGATGCGGACCGACGTGCTGCGACAGATCCCGATCGAAGCGACGGGCTACGAGTTCGAGACGGAGATGATCGTGAAGCTCGCGCGGCGCGGCGCGCACATCGCCCGCGTCCCGATCCGCGCCGTGTACGCGGGTCAGTCGAGCAAGATCAGGCCGGTGCGCGACACGACGCGCAACATCGTGCTGGCGCTGGTGTACCGGTTCCTGCGCCGCAGCGGAAAGGACGCGCGATGAACACGCAGGCCCCCGTGCGATGGGTCTCCCACCGTCTCAACGGCACGTTCATCGTCGGCGGCAGCTACCTGGGGTCGCGGTATGCGCCGTTGCCGATCTCGTGGCCCGTGGCGCATGCGGGAGCGTGGCTGGTGAGCCGGTTGATGCCGAGCGTGCGCGATGCCCTCGTCGACAACCTTCGCGCGGTGTTCCCGCACGAAACGGAGAGCCAGTTGCGGCGCCGCGCGTATCGCACCTGCCACACGTACACCGACGACTGGATGGACTTCATGCGCGCGCTGTCGTGGTCGCGCGAGACAGTGCTCGAACGCTTCTCGTACGAACGGTCGGACCGCCTCCGCGACGCACTCTCGGCAGGACGCGGCGCCATCCTCGTGACGGGTCACTTCGGTAACTGGGAAGCAGGCGCCGTGTTGATGAAGGCACTCGGCGTCCCGCTGTCTGTCGTGGCGATGCCGGAGCCCGATCCCACCGTCAACGCCATCAGGCACCGCGTGCGGCAGGAGCTCGAAGCCGACACGATCGAAGTGCGGCAGTCGCTCGACACGCCGCTCCAGATCCGCCGGCGATTGTCGGAAGGTCGCGCTGTGGCGATGCTGATGGACCGTCACGTCGGACGCGATCGCGTGCCGGTGACGATGTTCGGACGGCGCGCCCATTTCCTGGGTGCGCCCGCGCTGCTCGCGTATCTGACGGGTGCGCCGCTCGTCCCCATCTTCCTGGTCCGCGAAGGACGCGGTCGCTTTCGCGCGCGACCGCAGGATCCGATCCTGCTGGATCGCACGGCCGACCGCGACGAGCAGGTGCGCCGCGCCACGCAGCGCATGGCCACGCTGCTGGAACGCGAGATCGCGGCGCGCCCCGACTGCTGGTACCAGTTCTACAG
>CAYRAE010000521.1:0-2634 GCA_964422175.1 uncultured Luteitalea sp.
AGCCGGGCATCAGCGATCCCGGCGACGTCGACCGCGGCTCCTTCATGTGCAGGAAATGCCACGAGTCGGGATACTTCCCGCCCAGCCGGTGCAGGTCAGGGCCCGTGCGCTTCGATCCCCACAGGAAGGGACGGTCGTAGACGAACTCCCCGGCCTTCGAGTAGTCGCCGTATCGTTCGGTCTCGGCGCGCAGCGGCCGGATCATCTGCGAGTGGCACCCGACGCAGCCATCGCGGATGTAGAGGTCGCGGCCCTCGAGCTCGAGCGGCGTGTAGGGCCGCACGGCGTCGATCGTCGGCACGTTGGCGCGCACGAGCGCCGTGGGCACGAACTCGACGATCCCGCCCACGAGCACCACGAGTACGACGGCCACCGAGAACTGCACCGGCTTGCCCTCGAGCGCCCGGTGCCAGGCCTGCCGGCTGGCGTGTGCCGGTGCGAGCGGCGGCGCCTGCGCCGGTTCGTCCGCCTCGAGGTGTCCCTGCTTCGCCGTCCGGTAGAGGTTGTAGATCGCCACGCAGATGCCGAGCATGAACAGCGTGCCGCCGGCCGCGCGCAGCGCGTACATCGGCACGATGCGGATGACGGTCTCGAGGAAGTTCGGATACCGGAGCAGGCCGTCGGACGTGAACTCGCGCCACATCAGGCTCTGCGTGATGCCGCCGATGTACAGCGGAATCGCGTAGAAGAGGATGCCGAGCGTGGCGAGCCAGAAGTGCAGATTCGCCAGTCCGAGCGAGTACAGCGTCGTCCGGTAGATACGCGGGACGATGTAGTAGAGCATCGCGAACGCCAGGCCGCCGTTCCACGCCAGCGCGCCCAGGTGCACGTGCCCGATGATGTAGTCGGTGTAGTGCGTCAGCGCGCTGACGCTCTTGAACGACAACATCGGCCCCTCGAAGGTGGCCATGCCGTAGGCCGTGATGCCGACGACCATGAACTTGAGGACGGGATCTTCGCGCACGCGGTCCCACGCGCCGCGCAGGGTCAACAGGCCGTTGACCATCCCTCCCCAGGACGGCGCAATCAGCATCAGCGAGAAAACCGTGCCGAGCGACTGCGCCCACTCGGGCAGCGACGTGTAGAGCAGGTGGTGCGGCCCGGCCCAGATGTAGATGAAGACCAGCGACCAGAAGTGGATGATCGACAACCGATACGAGAACACCGGCCGGTTGGCCGCCTTCGGGATGAAGTAGTACATGACGCCCAGGAACGGGGTCGTCAGGAAAAAGGCCACGGCGTTGTGGCCGTACCACCACTGCACCAGCGCGTCCTGCACGCCGGCATACATCGAGTAGCTCTTCAGCAGGCTCACCGGCAGGCCGAGCGAGTTGACGATGTGCAGCAGCGCGACGGTGAGGAAGGTGGCGAGGTAGAACCAGATCGACACGTACATGTGCCGCTCGCGCCGCTTCAGGATGGTGCCGATCATGTTCCAGCCGAACACCACCCACACGAGCGTGATGAGGATGTCGATGGGCCACTCGAGCTCGGCGTATTCCTTGCTGGTGGTGAAGCCGAGCGGCAGCGTAACGGCGGCAAGCACGATGATGAACTGCCAGCCCCAGAAGTGCAGCTTGCTCAGCACGTCGCTGTACATGCGCGCCTTGCAGAGCCGCTGCAGCGAGTAGTACACGCCGACGAAAATCGCGTTGCCGGCAAAGGCGAAGATCGCCGCGTTGGTGTGCAGCGGCCTCAGGCGTCCGAACGACAACTCCGCCATGCCCCCCAGGAACTCCGGGAAGATGAGCTTGAGCGCGACGATGAGGCCGACGAGGAACGCCACGAGTCCCCACACGGCCGTGGCCGCAGCAAACAGCATGGTCGTGTGGTTGTCGTACGCGAACCGCTCGACCGCGCCGGCGCCCGCCCGCGCCTGGCCCGCGTCGTGGTTCCCAACAGCCCGACTACTCATGTGATGTCTCCCCCGAACTCGAAGTGAATGGCGGTCGCCGCGTGTCGCGCTCGTCGACCAGGATACGAACGGGCGGCGTGCCCGTATCGTCGAACTGGCCGCTCCGCACGGCCCAGATGAATGCGCCGAGAAACCCCAGCGCCACGACGCCGCCGACGGCAATGAGCAGCACCATGGCGCTCACGACGGCACGTCCTTCGCCCACCAGCGCGCCAGGCCGACGCTCGTGCCCACGACCGTCAGCGAGCTCACCGGCATGAACACCGCGGCCACCAGCGGCGACAGCAGGCCGGCCAGCGCCAGCGACAGGCCGATGACGTTGTAGAAGATCGAGATCGCGAAGCAGATGACGATGACCGCACGCGCATGCCTCGCATACGCGAGCACGGCGGGCAGGCCCGTCAGGCGCGCGCCGGAGACCACCACGTCGCAGGCGGGCACGAGACAGGCCGTATCGTCGGACACGGCCACGCCGGCCTCGGCGGCCTCGAACGCGCCCGCGTCGTTGAGCCCGTCGCCCACCATGAGGACGTGCTCGCCGCCGGCACCGAGTGCGGCCACGTGGTCGCGCTTCTGCGTGGCCGACTGCCCGAACTGCGCGCGAGTGCCGAACAGCCGCGCCCAGCGCTCGTCGCCGCCATCGCGATCGCCCGAGAGCAGCGCCACGCGGCGCGAGACCGCCAGCGACGACACGGCGGCTTCGATGCCGGGCCGCACGG
>CAYRAE010000522.1:0-620 GCA_964422175.1 uncultured Luteitalea sp.
TTGCGCTCGACGATCGCGCCTGACAGCAGCGTCCCGCTTGTCGAGAGGTTCAGGAGCGACGGCTTGATGCGCGATCGCGGAGCCGACGATGTCGCAGCGGGCGTGTCGAGACTCGCGCGGTCGTGGTGGCGAGTCTCTGCGCGCATGGTGCGGGACGTGTCGGCCACTGCGCTAGCGTGACGCGGGCTTCGGTAGTGCGTCAAGCGATCGGCTGTTCCTTCCAGAACCCGTCCGTCCTTTCAAGACCGTGTGCCTCCTCACCGGCGATAACTGGATGCTCACGTAACGAGACGCCGGAGGCTCACCATGTCGAATCACAGCATCACGGGAAAGACGATCATCATCGCCGGCGGCGCCAAGAACCTGGGCGGCCTGCTGGCCCGGGACTTCGCCGCGCACGGTGCGAAGGCTATCGCCATCCACTACAACAGTCCGGGCAGCAAGGCCGAGGCCGAGGACACTGTGGCCGCCGTGAAGGCCGCCGGCGCCGCCGCCGTCGCGATCCAGGGCGACCTGACGTCCGCCGGTGCGATGGAGGTGTTGTTCCGCGATGCCGTCGCGGCTGTCGGCCGGCCCGACATCGCCATCAACACGGTCGGCAAGGTGCTGAAGAAGCCCAT
>CAYRAE010000522.1:630-2620 GCA_964422175.1 uncultured Luteitalea sp.
TCAAGGAAGCCGGACGGCACGTGCGGGACGGCGGCAAGATCTGCACCGTCGTCACGTCGCTGCTCGGCGCGTTCACGCCGTTCTACGCGTCGTATGCCGGCACCAAAGCACCGGTCGAGCATTTCACGCGCGCGGCGTCGAAGGAGTTCGGCGATCGCGGCATCTCGGTCACGGCGATTGGCCCTGGACCCATGGACACGCCGTTCTTCTATCCGGCAGAGGAGCCCGAGGCCGTGGCCTATCACCGGACGGCGGCGGCGCTGTTGAAGTTCTCGAAGACGGGCCTCACTGACGTCGACGACATCGTGCCCTTCGTGCGCTTCATGGTCACCGACGGTTGGTGGATGACGGGCCAGACCATCCTCGTCAACGGCGGCTACACGACAAAGTAGCCCCGCGAACCGGGTGTCGCCGCGCGTGTGACGGGCAGGAAGGGGCCGAGCAGTTGGTCGGCTGCGTCTCGCGCGCGGCGGCGGCGTAGTGCAGCGTCAGCGACGTGGCGTCGCGTTCATGGCTCAGCAGCCCGTCCCGCTCACACGTCAGCGTAGTATCGGTGTCATTGGACGAGTTCGATCCGCGCGCGATGTCCCGGTGCCCTGGAAAGGAGTTCATCGCACGTGACGATCGGCGCGCCGAGCGCTTCGGCGAGCGCCACGTACATCGCGTCGTAGGCCGTGATGTTCTCCCGCAGTACCCAGGCGCGAGGCAACAGGTCGAGATGGGCGTGGCGATGGAGATCGAATCCTCCGAGATCCGCGAGCATCTGGGTTGCGCGATCCGCAGACACGTCACCCATTCGCACGAGCCGTCGCAGGGCCTGCGTGATGTCCACGTCCACCAGATGCGGTGAGTGGAACTCGACGTAGTCGCGGAACAGGCGTGCTTCGACGAGCGTGCCGAGTGGCGTCTGCAGCAGGAACTCGAGCAGGGCCGACGCGTCGACGACGATCACGCCGATTCGCGCTCCGCTCGAATGATGTCGGCCGCCGGCGTCGACAGTGTCACGCGCTTCCGGCTGCGGATCCTGGCCAGCATCTCGTCGCGCGTGGGGCGCGCTGCCAGGCGTTCCAGTTCGGCCAGCAGGTAGTCCGAGAGCGTCTTGCCAGCCTCCAACGCCCGGAGCTTCAGCGTGCGGTGCAAGCCGTCAGGCACATTGCGGATCTGGACCATCTTTGACATGTCGACAGCATGCGAGCATGCTAATCGCATGTCAAGGCCGCCGCTCATCAAGGTGATCCTGATGAGCGGCTACGTCACCGAGACCGGCGACCCGGACTTCGCCAGCAGCGTCGGCGCGGGTTTCCTGTCCAGGCCCTTCACGCCGGAGCAGTTGCTGCGACGCGTCGCGGCCGTCGTGGATGGTGTCGCGCGCTGAGCACGGCATACTGGCCTGCCACGTGCGTGCCACGAAAGGGCGTGATGCGGCAGTTCTTCACGATCGGCCATTCGACTCGACCCCTCGACGAGTTCATCACCCTGTTGCGTGAGTCACGCATCGAACGGCTCGTGGACGTGCGCACGATCCCGCGTTCGCGATTCAACCCGCAGTTCAACACGGACACGCTGCCGGCCGCGCTGGCCGATGCCGGCATCTCGTACGAGCACCTGACGGCACTCGGTGGACGCCGGGGCAGGAGCCGCGACGTGTCACCGGAGGTCAACGCCTTCTGGACGCACCAGAGCTTCCATTCGTACGCCGACTACGCGCTCTCGTCGCAGTTTCGCGAGGGGCTGGACCACCTGATCGACGAGGGACGCCAACGGCGCTGCGCCATCATGTGCTCCGAAGCCGTCTGGTGGCGGTGCCACCGCCGCATCGTCGCCGACTATCTGCTCGCGCGCGGCGAGACAGTGATTCACATCATGGCGGCCGGACGCGTGGCGTCGGCGAGCCTCACGCCTGGTGCCGTCGTGCGTCCTGACGAGACGGTCGTCTATCCACCGGCGCAGCCGTCCATCTGAAATGCCGAATGCCGAATGCCGGGAACGT
>CAYRAE010000523.1:0-2607 GCA_964422175.1 uncultured Luteitalea sp.
CGGCCGTCCTCGAGCAGCCAGATCGCACCATCGGGGCCTTCCTCCGGCTCGCGGATGCGTTCGCCCATCGGCCACTGATCCCCCTTGCGCGCGTTCGTGCCGTCAACGTCGACGCGGACGAGCGCCTGGCTCGAGAGACCGCCGATGAAGATGTCGCCCTTCCACTCGGGCCACAGCTTGCCGGAGTAGACCATCAGGCCTCCGGGCGAGATGACTGGCGTCCAGCTCACCTTCGGCGCCTCGAGATCGGGCCGCGTCGCGTGGTCGGGAATCGGCTTGTCGTCGTAGTGATTGCCGTCGGAGACGATCGGGTAGCCGTAGTTGCGCCCGGGCAGAATCAGGTTCAGCTCGTCGCCGCCCTTGGGCCCCATCTCCTGCTCCCAGAGATTGCCCGCGGCGTCGAACGCGATGCCGAGCAGGTTGCGATGGCCGTACGACCAGACGGCGGGATGGAAACCCTTCTCCGCCAGCGGATTGCCAGGCGCCGGCGTTCCATCGTCTCGCAGACGGAGCACCTTGCCGAGCGTGGCCTTCGGATCCTGCGCCGGGTCGAACTTCTGACGTTCACCGTTGGTGAAGAACAGCAGGCCGTCGGGCGAGAACGCGATGCGCCCGGAGAAGTGTCCGTCGCCGTCGACGTACGGCGTCGCCCGGAACAGCGTCTCCACCTTCTGCAGCGCCGGCTGCGCACCGTCTGCGAGGACGCCGCGCGCGAGCACGATGCCCTTGCCACCCTCTCCTGTCTCCGAGTAGCTGAAGTACACCAACCGGTTCTGTGCGAAGCCCGGATGCAGCACGACGTCGTGCAGACCTCCCTGTCCCTCGCTCGCCACCGTGGGTATGCCATCCACGCGCTGACGCTGCTGGCCATCGGCCGACACCAGGTAGAGGATGCCGGCCTTCTCCGTGATGAGCATGCGGCCGTCGGGCAGGAACGTCATCGCCCACGGCGAGTCGAAGTCGGCAACGACCTGCACCTGGAATGGCAGGTTCCCTGCCTGTGCAGCAACGTCCTGGTTCGCGCCTGCCGCGCAGCCGCCGGCCAGCGCCGCGAACAGAGTGCACGTGAGTAGCGTTCGCATGGTCAGTCTCCTCGGAATCTCCGCAACGTGGTGTCGAATGCTGTCAGCTTACCCCGTTCGGCGTGCATGCGAGGTCAACCGCTGGTGCGCCGCGTGCGTCAGCCGCAACTGCCGGGCCATTGCGGAGCGAACCGCGCGAACGTGATGGACTCGGAGCGCCCGCGCTCGTAGAGCACGCCGATGTCTCCGTTCGGGAACGTCACCAGCGTGGAATAGGCCGAGGCGCCGGGCTCGATGGTGCGTGCGCTCGGCCAGGTCTCGCCGTCGTCACATGACAGACGCACCGTCAGGTTGCGACGCTCGCCGGTATCGGCCGTGTTGCTGAACACGAGCCGCCTGGCGCGGGCACTCCCGGGCGCCGCCGTCGGATCGAACCTGACGATGGCGCCGTTGTTGGCCGGATCGATGAGGGTCTTGTCGCCGCGCGGCTCGGAGTAGCTCTCGCCGCCGTCTGTCGAGATCGCCACGAGACGGAGGGGCTTCGCCCGGCTGTTGAGCATCACGCGACCGTCGCTCAGCTCGACGGTCTTGTTCTCGTCGAGGCCCGGACCGACAAGCCTGCCCATGCGCCATGTCTCGCCGTGGTCGTCGCTCATGGCACTCGCGGCATAGTGCTCGCCGTTCAGGCGGATGACGTACTGCTGGATCAATCGGCCCGCGTGCGGACCCTGCGTGAGCTGAATCCCCTGCCCGGAGGCGGCAAACAGTCCGCTCCATGCAGGATCCTTGATCGCCGCCGTGATCCGGCGATGCTGCCAGCTCACTCCATCATCGTCGGACCAGCTCACGTCGGCCTGCTGCACCTCGGGATCGTTCTCGTCGT
Organism: uncultured Luteitalea sp.; assembly: GCA_964422175.1. Taxonomy (GTDB): domain Bacteria; phylum Acidobacteriota; class Vicinamibacteria; order Vicinamibacterales; family Vicinamibacteraceae; genus Luteitalea. The sequence goes on from CAYRAE010000523.1 coordinate 1,906, forward strand.
TGCCGGTTGCCGAGCCGAAGAAACCCTGGTTCACCGACGCGACGTAGAAGATGAAGATCCGACCCGTCTGGCGGTCGACGAGCAGACTGGGATCGCCGAAGCCGAGCGGCTCGGGGCCCTCCCTGATGATCTGTCGCGGCAACCACGTCTTGCCGCCATCGACGCTGCGCCGTGCGAGCAGTGCGATGTGACTGGGCACGTCGGCATGCGTCGGCCGGCCATCGTAGGCCGCGATCAGCGTCCCCGCGTTGGTGATCGTGAGCGCGGGGATCCTGTAGATCGGATAGTCCACGCCGCTGTGCTCGAGGTCGGTCGTGACAATCGCCTCTTCCTGTGCCCGCGGCGGATCGTCGGCGCGGCACGCCGTCAGCGCGAGTCCCAGTACGACACACCCCAGCAGGTGCGCACCACGCCTATCGCGAATCATCTGCATCTCCGATCGACAGAACGCGCTCACGACGCGCGTCTTGTTGCTCGCCCTATACTCGTTCGACTGAGCACGTCCACACCAGAGGCACGGTTCACGCTCGGGCTTCGTCCTCCGCGTCCGTCGTCCCTTCGCGTCCTCGCTTCTCCGTACTGAGCTACGATCCCGACCATGCAGACGCGACGCTTCGGACGACTCGGTTGGCAGGTGTCGGAAATCGGCTACGGGATGTGGGGCATGGGCGGCTGGAGCGGGAGCGACGATGCGGAGTCGCT
>CAYRAE010000524.1:0-2602 GCA_964422175.1 uncultured Luteitalea sp.
ATTCTATCCCGAAGGGTTCAGGCAGCCCTGCACAGGTTCAGGCGACCCTGAAGGGTCGCCTCTACAGGGCGCGCGCGATCCACCGGCACTACCCGGCGCGGGTTCAGGCGACCCTGAAGGGTCGCCTCTACAGGGCGCGTGCGATCCACCGGAACACCCCGTAGAGGCGACCCTTCAGGGTCGCCTTGCCTCATGCCCCGAGCGGGGCTGATCGCATCACGCCGGGACTGGCAGCGCAGGCCTGAAGAACGTGCGCTCATAGCGCAGAAAGCAGCGCGTCTCCCGCCAGAAGGCCATCGCCGCAGCAACGTCAGGGTCCGACTGAATCGACACGCGATACTGCTCGTAGGCCGCCAGGCTCGGAAACGAGAAGAGCGCAAGGGCGACGTCGCTGGCACCTTCGCCGGGCAGGAAGTACCCATGATGCACGCCGCCGTGCCTCGGCACCAGAGACAGCCATCGCCGGGCGTACTCCTCGAACTCGCTCGTCTTGAAGGCGTCAACGGTGTAGCGAATGCAGCAGGTAATCATGCCCGCGCCAGCTCCGCAATCGCCGCCGCGAGCTTGTCGACGTCGGCGGCGCTGTTGTAGATCGCCGGCGTCACCCGTACGCAATCGCCGCGCGCCATCCCTGTCCGGCGTGCGGTGAACACGCCGAACCGGTCGCGCAGCGTCTCGATGAGCCGCTGATTATGCTCGGTCGTCGTGCCGCCCAGGCGGAAGGATGTCATCCCGGCGACGCGTCCGGGCTCTTCCGGGGTCAGGATCTGCATGCCACGCACGTCGCGCACGGCAGCGACCCACCGATCCCTCAGGTAGCGCAATCGTGCGGACTTGTACGCGATTCCCAGGTGATCGTGAAAATCGAGCGCCACGGGCGCGGTCAGCAGCGCCGCAAAGTTGACGGTACCGGAATGCACGCGGCTCAGGATGCTGTCGCCCGGGTTGTCTTCGTCTGCCATCATGCGGTCGATGTCGTTCAGGCGGGCTCGTTTGATGTAGAGCGCACCAAGGCCGATCGGCCCGCCAATCCACTTCTGAAGGGTGAACCCCACGAAGTCCGCCCCGAGCGACCCCACGTCCATGGCGACCTGCCCCCACGACTGAGCGGCATCCACGATCGCATCGACGCCACGGGCGCGAGCCATCTCGACGATCTCCCGGACCGGGAACACGAAACCGGTCTTGTGACTGCTGTGCATCAGCAGCATCATGCGAACGTCGGGGTTTCCGTCGAGCGCCGTGGCGTAGGCCTCCATCGTCGACCGCGTCGTCGCGGGCTCCGGCATCTCGACCCTGACGACGCGCACCCCGCGCCGCGGTGTCAGCCAGTTCATGGCGTACTGCATGCCCTGGTAGTCGAGATCGCCGTAGAGCACGGCGTCACCCGGCTTCAACCGGTTGTAGCCGCCGATCAACGCCTGCATCGACTCGGTGGCCCCGCGTGTGAACGCGATCTCGTCGGGTTCGGCCCCCAGGGCGGCTGCCACGCGGGCCCGCGCGACCTCGAGATCGCCGGGGTACCCGTTGCGGATGTAGTACACACCGTCGGTATTCACCTTGTCGAGATTGGCCTTGTATGCCTCGAGGACCGGGCGGGCCATCACACCCCAATAGCCGTTCTCGAGATTCGTGATGGCGCCTGATACGGTGAACTCTCCCGACACCCGCCGCCAGTAGGATTCGTCCCGCGCCACGTCCTCGGGCGGCCCCGCGGGCCGGGGCAGGGTCGTCGACGAGGGCGCGGAGACGCCCACCGCGGGCGGGCTCATCGCGAGGGCGGCCAGGCCCGCCGCGCCGCCGACGAAGTCGCGGCGGGACAGCGGTGTCGCTGTGACAGGGGCATCCATGGCCGGAACCGTAGCATTGACATCAGGGCAGTGCAATCAGATCATTGCACTCGGTGCAATGACACGATCTTTCCGAGCCCTGGCTGATCTCGTGCAGTCGGACATCGCCGGCGGCCGCCTGCGACCGGGCGACCGGCTCCCCACGCAGCGTGACTTCGCCGAACGCCATGGTATCGCCATGTCCACGGCCACGCGCACCTACGTCGAGTTGAACCGGCGGGGTCTCGTCGTGGGCGAAGTGGGCCGCGGCACCTTCGTTCGGTCCGGCCCTCCGACGAGCGGATTTGCGCTCGGGCAGAGCGTCGGCAGCCGCATCAACCTGGCGACGAACGTACCGATTCTGCAGTCGCAGGCGGCGCTCCTGGCCCGCTCGGCCGGTTCGATGACGCGTCGCTCGGCCGTCCTCGCGTCCGCGATGGCAATGGTGCCGGCGCGTGGCACGGACGCGGCGCGCCGTGCCGCGGCATCGTTTATCGCCCGCGCCGGCTGGCAGCCCGACGCCGAGGGCATCGTGTTCACCGGTAACGGGCGGCAGGCGCTCGCCGCCGCCCTGAGGGTGCTGGTTCCCGCGGGCGGGCGACTGGGCGTGGAGGCGCTTTCCTATCAGTCTGTGGCGGGTATTGCGACACAGGTGGGCGTCGACGTCGTGGCACTGCCGATGGACGCGCAGGGGCTGACGCCGAAGGGGATCGCTGCGGCGCATCGGCGGGCGCGCCTGCACGCGATCTACCTGCAGCCCACGCTGCACAACC
>CAYRAE010000525.1:0-2595 GCA_964422175.1 uncultured Luteitalea sp.
AGGCGAAGATCGTCATCACGAACTACCACGCCTTCAAGCTGCGCGAGACGATCGAGCTCTCCAGGGGCGGCCGCGCGCTGCTGCAGGGGCGCGGGCCTGCCATCCAATCGCTCGAGACCGAAGGACAGATGCTGCAGCGCGTGATGCCCGAGCTGATGGGCATGCGCAACGTCTGCGTGCTGAACGACGAGGCGCACCACTGCTATCGCGAGAAGGCGAAGACGGGGGACGAGGAGGACGAAGAAGGTGATCTGAAAGGCGACGAGAGGAAGGAGGCCGAGAAGAATCGTGAGGCCGCGCGCCTCTGGATCTCGGGCCTCGAGATCGTCAAACGCAAGCTCGGCGTTCAGCGCATCTTCGATTTGTCGGCCACGCCGTTCTTCCTGCGCGGGTCAGGCTACGCCGAGGGCACGCTCTTTCCGTGGACGATGAGCGATTTCTCGCTGATGGACGCCATCGAGTGCGGCATCGTCAAGCTGCCGCGCGTGCCGGTGGCTGACAACATCCCCGGCAACGAGGTCCCGGTGTTCCGCAATCTCTGGGAGCACATCGGGAAAAGCATGCCGAAAAAGGGGCGTGGTAAGACGGGCGCTCTCGATCCGCACGAGATACCCAACCAGCTCATCACCGCCCTCGAAGCCCTGTACGGCCACTACGCGAAGACGTTCGATCTCTGGCAACAGGAGGGCATCGACGTTCCGCCCTGCTTCATCGTGGTCTGCAACAACACGGCGACGTCGAAGCTGGTCTACGACTACATCTCCGGGTTCGAGCGCGAGCACATCGACGGATCGGTCACGCTCGAGAATGGCCGGCTCGAGCTGTTCCGCAACTACGACGTACACGGTAATCCGTATCCGCGTCCTCGCACGTTGCTGATCGACAGCGAGCAGCTCGAATCGGGCGATGCGCTCGACGACAACTTCCGCAAGGTGGCAGCGACGGAGATCGAACAGTTTCGGCGCGAAGTCGTGCAGCGGACGGGGAGTCAGCAGGACGCCGAGAACCTGACGGATCAAGACCTGCTGCGCGAGGTCATGAACACCGTCGGGAAGAAGGGGCGCCTCGGCGAGCAGATCCGCTGCGTCGTGTCGGTGGCCATGCTGACCGAAGGCTGGGACGCCAACACGGTCACGCACGTCCTCGGTGTCCGCGCGTTCGGCACGCAGCTCCTGTGCGAGCAGGTGATCGGCCGCGCGCTGCGCCGGCAGTCGTACGATCTCAACGAGCAGGGACGGTTCGACGTCGAGTACGCCGACGTGCTCGGCATTCCGTTCGACTTCACAGCCAAGCCCGTTCCGGCGCCTGCGCAGAAGCCCAGGCCAACCGTCAACGTCCACGCGGTCAGCCCGGATCGCGACGCGCTCGAGATCCGCTTCCCGCGCGTGGCCGGCTACCGCGTCGAGCTTCCCGAGGATCGGATCGAGGCTCAGTTCAATGAGGACTCGGTGCTCGAGCTCACGCCAGATCTGGTTGGTCCGACTGCCACGCGCAACGAGGGCATCATCGGTGAAGGCGCGGATCTGAACGTCAAGCACCTCGGCGAAGTCCGGCAATCGACGCTGCTGTTCCACCTCACGAAGCAGCTGCTCTACAAGCACTGGCGCGACCCGAACGGCGATCCCAAGCTGCACCTGTTCGGCCAGCTCAAGCGCGTCACGCGCGAGTGGCTCGAGACCTGCCTCGTCTGCAAGGGCGACACGTTCCCGGCGCAGGTGTTGTTGCCCGGCATCCTCGACACCGTCTGTTCCCGGATCACCCGCGGCATTGTTGAGAAGGCCAAGCCGGAGGGGCGGCCCATCAAGGTGCTGCTGGACCCGTACAACCCCGAAGGCTCCACGCAGCACGTCAACTTCAACTCCTCGAAGGAGACGCGCTGGCAGACCGACGCGCGGAAGTGTCACGTCAACTGGGTGATCTGTGACAGCGACTGGGAGGCCGAGTTCTGCCGCATCGCTGAGTCACACCCGCGTGTGCTCGCGTACGTGAAGAACCAGGGCCTCGGCCTCGAGGTCCCGTATCAGTTCGGTTCGGAGGCCAGGCGCTATCTCCCCGACTTCGTCGTCCTTGTCGACGATGGGGAGGGTAAGGACGATCCGCTGCACCTGGTGGTCGAAATCAAGGGTTACCGGAAGGAAGACGCCAAGGAGAAGAAGCAGACGATGGAGACCTACTGGGTACCGGGCGTGAACCACTTGGGCACCTACGGCCGCTGGGCCTTCGTCGAACTGGTGGATCTCTACGATTTCGAGAACGCATTCAACCACGCGATTGATGCCGTCGCGGGGGCGAAGGCGTGACAAGTCGAGAACGCTGGCCTGTCACGCTAGAGGTCGCGACTGTGTGACCCCCGCCTTAGGAGGGCGGTGCTCTATGGGCGGCAATTGTGAGCGCGTCTCCGAGCACTCGAAGTCAGCTGTGGGCGATAGCGGCAGGCGTGGGGCTGGTTCCACGCCATGAAGTGAAGCAGTTCAGGAATCCGAATGGCGAAGAAGTCGAGCAAGACTCCCAAGCAGGTCGAGGCCTTCAAGCACGACGAGGCCTCGCGCAAGAACATTCCGACGGCCGAGTTCGAGTCGGTGATGGCGCGCGAGG
>CAYRAE010000526.1:0-2593 GCA_964422175.1 uncultured Luteitalea sp.
AGCAGCGCCTGCACTTCCTCATGCGCCTGCAGGCTCAGCCCGCAGGTCTCGCTGTGCTTGAACAACAGAATCGGCGCATCGCCCGCCGCGTCGAGCGCCGCGTGGAGATCCGCGATGGTCAGGAGGGGTGTCATCGTCATCCTCGTCTCTCAGAATCCGACTTCGACGCCGAACCACCCCGCGCGCGGGGCGCCCGGGCTGAGGAACCGCGGCCGGCCCTCGTACGCGGCGCCGAGGATGTCCGCCTCGCCGAGCATGCCGAACGTCGCGTAATCGGTATCGAACATGTTGATCACCTGCCCGACGAGCGTCACGCGCGCGCCGAGCTTCCAGCGCGCCTGCGCGTCGAGCGCCGAGAAACCCGACACGGGTGCGAGCAGATTGGCCTCGTCGCCGCGCAGGAACTGCGACGACTGGACGCGCCACGTCGCCGCCACGTCGAGCGCGGGCACGACGCGTGCCGATACGCCGATCCGGCCCACGTGCGCCGGCACGCCCGGCAGTCTGGCGCCTTCCTCGACGTCGAGCTGTCCATCGTCTGCGTCGGGGTGGACGGGACTGAGCACGGTGAGATCCGCGCCATACGTCGCGCGCTGGAGCGTGTAGCTGCCAGACACGGTGACGGCGCGCACACGCCACTCGCCCGCCGCCTCGACACCACGCCGCCGCGTGCGCTCCACGTTCTCGAAGTGCCCCGAGCCGCGGACGCGCCCGCTGCTCACGAAGATCAGGTCGTTGGTGACACGGCTGTCGAAAATGGAGAGGTTCCAGCTCGCATGTCGGACTGACCCGCGCGCGCCCGCCTCCCAGGTACCCGCCACGGGTTGATCGAGCGGCGGATCCGAGACGAACGCGTTGGGCAGGCGGCACGGATCCTCGGGATCGGCACACGTCAGTTCGACGGGCGTCGGCACGCGCGACGACTGCGCCCACGACGCATAGAGATTGAGCGAGGGCGTGGCGTCGAACGTCACGCCTGCGGACGGATTGAGCCGCGCGAAACGGTGATCGCCGTTCAGCGCCACGCCGATCCGATCGCGCAGGCGCACCGTGGTCCAGTTCGCGCGCGCCGACGCGGTGACGTGCAGGCGCGGCGTGACGTCGAGCGTGTCGGTGAGGAGGATGGACGCCGTGCGCGTCGTGGCCTTCAGGTCGACCGCCGCATCCTCGTCCATCAGGCCCGCGCCGATGGCCTCACGCGTCGACGACAGGTAGCCGAACTCGCTGGAGAACCCGAACGTGCTCGACGCGGCATCGAGCGTCACCCCGGCGACCACCTGATTGGCCCGCCCCTGCCACGGCTGCGTCCACACCACCTGCGCCGCCGCTCCGCCGGACACGTTCCTCGTGCGGCTGCGGTTCAGCGCACCGTCCAGTTCCACCTCGTCGTCATCATCGTCATCGTCGTGGTCTGCATGGATCGCGTGATCGTCGTCATCACCATCGTGATCGTCGTCTTCGCCGGCATCGCCGTTGAGCGTCCCGATGCGCGCCCGGCGCACGTACGCCATCGTCTCGACGCGCAGCGTGGAGGTGGCGAACCGATCCGCACGCAGCGTGAACGACGCGAGATCGTTGTCGGTCCTGTCTGGATGCGTGAACACCGCGCTGCGCCGTTCCGCCAGCAGCTGTTCCGGCGCGGTGCCGTTGCCGAGAAGATCGTTGCTCGCCACGGTGACGGCGGCGTCGATGGCAGACGCATCGCCGCGCCAGCTGCCCTTGCCGAACGCACGCCGCAGCGTGGACGGCGAGAAGTCGCGCCATCCGTTCTCTTCGAGCCACGAGCCCGCGAGGAAGCCCGCCGTCCTACCACGCCTGACGCCGGTCTCGCCCTCGGCACGCAGACGATCCCATGAACCGGCAGCGACGCTCACGCGCGAGTCGCGCGCGTCGAAACCGTTGCGCGTCCGCACGGACACGGCCCCGCCGAGCGCGTTCAACCCGAACAGCGGATTCGACCCGGCCATCACGTTGATGCTGTCGATGGCTCCCGTCGGCAGACCGTCCCAGTTGACGACATCGCCGAAGGGCTCGTTGGCGCGCATGCCGTCGACGTAGACGGCCAGGCCTTCCGACGCGCCGAGCAGCGGCGATCCACCGAAGCCGCGGAAGATGACGTCGGGCTGGAACGTGCCGCCCTGCACCTCGCTGGCGACAGGCGTGGCCAGCCCGCGCGTGAGCGCCGCGGCCAGGTCGGTGAAGGCGCCCCCGCCCTGCGGCAGCGTGATGACCTGAACGTTGGCCGGGATGAACAGGCGCGGCAGGCCGGACCCGTGGAGCGGTGTGACCGCCACGACGTCGACGCGATCGTCAGCCGCCACGGCGTTCGGCTGCTGGGCGACCGGCTGAGATGCGGTCGGGTCCGGACGGCCGACCTGCCCTGCCGCAGAAGGCGTGGACGCAGCAGGCGGTTGGACGCTCGGCTGCGCGGCAATCAGGCTCGGCCACAAGAGAAGAAGAGTCAGAGCCCATCGGCGCATCGGATGATTGTACCGGCCGCGCACGAGGCCAGACTGTACGATCGCACAGGAAACACGGCGAGTCGTGGAGTCGTACAAGAACGATGGTCAGGACCGAACACGGCACACAGCCG
>CAYRAE010000527.1:0-2584 GCA_964422175.1 uncultured Luteitalea sp.
CGGATTTCATCCGGCGGGCAGGCATCACTGACTGCCGGACAAAGTCCGGCAGCTACGGTGTGGAGAGCCCGGCCGTCAGCCGACGCCGATCCCCGGCAGGCGCGTGAAGGCGCGGACGATGTCGGGGTCGAACTGGGTGCCGCTGCCGCGCACGAGCTCGCTGATGGCCTGTTCGTGGTTGAGGGCATCGCGGAACGGCCGTGGCGACCGCATCGCATCGTACGAATCGGCGACGGCCAGCACGCGGCTCGTCATCGGGATCTCGTCGCCCGCGAGCTGTCGCGGATAGCCACCACCCGCGTACTCCTCGAATCGCGATCTGACGATTACCGCCGCAGGCCGAAGGCCGGGCAGCGCTTCGAGGATCGACGCCCCGAGGTCCGGCACGCGACGCCACAGGGCGCGCTCCTCGGCCGTCAGTTCGCCCGTCTTGCCGAGCAGCCCGTCCGGCAGCACCAGGCGCCCGAGCTCGTGCAGCAACGCGGCCTGCGCCAGTACGTCGATCTGCAGGTCCGGCACGCGTACCGTGGTGGCAAGCGCGACGGCGAGCTGACGCACGCGGTGGCTGTGCTCGCGCCAGATGTCGTTGCGGAACGCCACGAGATCGAGCGCCGCTTCGACCTGCGTCGTCGTATCGACCTGCAGTTGCGACAAGGCGGCGATGAGTCGCCCGTGCCGTGTCCCGAGTTCGGTCGCACGCTGCTCCTGCAGCATCCTGTCGGCGCGCCGCAACCGGTGCTGGCGCATGCCGTTCTCCAGCGCGCGCGACAGGCTGCGCTGATCGAACGGCTTCAGCAGGTAGTCCACCACGCCGTGCTGAAGTCCTCGCAACGCCCAGTCCACGTCGTGGACGCCCGTCACGAGCACGACGGCCACGTCGGGGTGGTGCTGCGCGATGTGCTCGACAAACCAGAACCCATCGCGCTGTGGCATCTGGACGTCGCAGAGCGCCACGGCGACGGCGTGCGTATCGGCCACCGCCAGAGCCTCTTCGGCGCCGCTCACCGACAAGGGCAGGCAGCCGTCGGCTTCCACCCATGCCGTCAGCACGTCGCGCACGTCGTCGTCATCGTCGATCACGAGGACACGCGCGGCGTGTTCGGGACGCGGGCTGACGGGAATCTCGCTGAAATCGAACTCGTTCGGCGTGCTCATGCCGCCCCCAGACCGCGCCGCGCAATCGTGACGCCGAGATCGAGACGTTCCAGCTTCCGGTACAGCGCCCGCCGGCTCACGCCGAGCAGCAGCGCCGCCTTCTTCTTGTTGCCGTTGGCGCGCTGCAATGCCCGCATGATGTGTTCGCGCTCGACGGCCGACAGCGGGCCGACGTCATCGGCCGCGTCGCGCGTCCTGTCGATCGGCACCGGCACGCCGCGCTCGACGGGTTGGCTCGCGGCGACACGAGGCGCGGGGAGGCTGGCGCGCACGTCGAGCTCGCCGACCAGACGTCCTTCGGCCATGAGGCAGGCCCGCTCGATCACGTTGCGCAGTTCGCGCACGTTGCCCTGCCAGTCGGCTTCACGGAGCAACCGTTCCGCACCGGAGGTCAGTCCGGTCAGCGACTTGGCAAGCCGCGTCGCCGTGGCGCGCATGAAGGCGTTGGCCAGGTACACGATGTCGTCGCGGCGATCGCGCAGCGCGGGGACATGGATGTCGACCACATTGAGTCGATAGAACAGATCGCGCCTGAAGCGGCCTGCGTCACACTCCACTTCGAGATCGCGATTGGTCGCCGCAATCACCTGCACGTCGACCTTGCGCGGCTCGAGCGATCCCACGCGATGCACTTCGCCGAACTCGATCGTGCGCAGCAGCTTCGCCTGGACGCCGGGCGGAAGCTCTCCCACCTCGTCGAGGAACAACGTGCCGCCATCGGCCAGCTCGAACAGGCCCGGCTTGGAATCGGTAGCACCCGTGAACGCGCCGCGCATGTGCCCGAACAGTTCGCTCTCGAAGAGCGTCTCGACGACGGCGGAGCAGTTGATGACGACGAAGCGTCGCTCGGCGCGTGGGCCGAGCCGGTGCAGCGCGCGCGCGACGAGTTCCTTGCCGGTCCCTGTCTCTCCACTCACGAGCGCCGTGCGCACGTGCGGCGCCACCGTGCGCAGTGTGCGGAACAGGCGCTGCATCGGGACAGACCGTCCGATCATCCCGTGGAACGACACGCCCGGTGAGCGTTCCGCCGGGAACAGCCGCACGCGCCGCCGCAGGGCATCGTCGTAGCGCTCCGTGAGCAGTGCGCACACCTTCTCGGCGTCGAGCGGCTCGCGCAGATAGTCGTGGACGCCCAGCCTGATGGCGGCCACCGCGGATTCGACCGATGCACGCGAGGTGACGAGCACCATCGAGAGATCGGGCGCCTCGTCGCGCACACTCCTGACGAGCGCGAGGCCCTCCATGTCGGTGACGTCCAGCGAGGCGAGGAGCATGTCTGGCGTCCGCTGCCGGAACGCAGCCACCCCTTCCACGCCGCCGTCGCACACGTGCACGACAAATCCCGCGCGCGCGGCCGCGTCGAGCACCACGGTCCGTGTCGGGCTCGGGGGATGGATGACCAGCAGGGCGGGCGTGCTCATGACTCCTT
>CAYRAE010000528.1:0-2570 GCA_964422175.1 uncultured Luteitalea sp.
GGAGGTCAGAGTGCAGAAGGCGTCCGTCATGACCGGTTCTTCAGCAAGCTCCTAGACGCGGGTCGGGACACTACCTGCCCGGCCCGCGCGTTCCTGCCTGCCGGATGAATCCGGCGGTTACACCTGGCTACGCCATTCCCGGCATGCCCGGCATCGCGGCATTCCCGGCATTACCCCCGTCCACCATCGGCATGTACGCGAGGCACGTGCGACGGCTGGCGAGCGCGTATCCGATCGCGCGGTGCAGGCCGTCGACCACGACCAGCCCGGCGTGTGGCGGCTTGACGCGATCGCCCACGTTCACCGGCGACACGACGAGCGGTGCTGACGATGCCGCCTCCGCGGCGTGCGTGATCCGTCCCCAGCACGACGGGTTGGCGGAGGCGTACGCATCGCGATGCTGGCGCAGCCACTCGACGGCCATCTGCAGCGACTGCCCATCCTGGCCCTCGCCAAGTCGCAGGCTGTCGCCGTGACAGGGTTCACCGTCGTGGAGAGGCAGCCAGAGCGCCGCGAACGCCGCCTCGTCGAGCTCGACCATCTGCCATCCCGTCGCGAGGCGATCGAGTGCGTCGATGAGCGGCAGCGCCCATCGCGCCGGATCGTGATGCGGATAGCGCGCGGCGCGGATCTCCGCCTCGATCTGCGCGCGCGAAACGAGTGGATGGACGAGTTGCATGGCTTCCGAAGACCCGTTCATCTTGCTACAGTCGCGACGTGACGTCTCGCTTCTCCGCCGCCGCGCTCGCGATGTTCGCCTTCCTGCTGGCCGGGTGCGACAGCTCCTCCAGCACACCCACGTCGCCGAGCGGATCACTCCAGATCACCGCGCCGCGCATCGTCCTGCGCGCCGGCGACGCGCAGACGCTCACGGTCAGCGGGGCGTCGACGTCGGCAGTCACATGGACGAGCTCCGACAACAGCGTGGTGTCGGTGAGTGCGTCGGGCCTGGCTACGGCCGGCCGTGCGGGAACTGTCACGATCACGGCCACCGCCGGCGGCTCATCAGGAAGCCTGTCCTTACGTGTCGCCTCGAACTATCAGGGCACATGGACGGGCGGCCTCAATCGCCTGCAGCTCACGTGCGCTCCTGGGTCGACGTCGCCGCTGTGCGTCTCCGGCGCATCGACGACGGGGACCGTCACGTTGCGTGTCGAGCAGATCGGCGATCAGGTGACGGCCACTCTCGTCGACTCGGCGGAGCCGTCGGTGGAGGTTCCCCTCGTCGGGCAGGTGCAGACAGACGACCAGCTCGCGCTGGCGGGCCGCCTCGACGTCCCGGTTACGACGCCGGCCCTGCGCGTGGAGGTGGCAACCCTGCGCGCCGGCATCGACGTCACGCCGGGCTCGCTCAACGGCACCTACCAGTGGCTCGTCGACCGCACCCCGGCGTCGGGCGGGAGCCTGCAGTCCGACTACCGCGCACAAGTGCAGTTCAGGAATCTGACGCGGTAGAAACCGGCAACGGGCAATCGGCAACCGGCAACCGGTTGAAATGCCGAATGCCGAATGCCGAATGCCGGAAATGTCGGACTACTGGCTGCCCGTTGCCGGTTGCCGACGAGTAGACTTGCACCTGTGACTTCGCACGCGGATGTCATCGTCGTCGGTGGAGGGCTGATCGGGTGTGCGGTGGCGCATGCCCTCGGGCGCCAGGGGGCCTCCGTTCTCGTGCTCGACGCCAGCGTGCCCGGTGGTGGCGCGTCGCAGGCGTCGGGGGGCATGTTGTGCCCACATATCGAGGGGCTGCACAACCCCACCCTCCAGCAGATCGGCGCCGACAGCCTGTCGCGCTACGACGCCTTCATCCAGCGCGTGCGCAACGACTCCGGCATCGACGTGCCGTACGTCCGCAACGGCACGCTGCAGGTGACGGGCACCGAAGATGGCGCGGCGGCGCTCGCGGGCCTTGCTGCCCGTCTCGATGCCGTGGGGGTGCCGTGCCAGTTCGTCGATGGTGAGGCGGGCGTGTCGGAGCTGGAGCCCGACGTAGCGCCGATGCTCGCGGGGCTCCTGATCATGGAGCACGGCGCCGTGCGCATCCGCGATCTCGTCGATGCGCTGCGCCACGCGAGCACGCGTCTCGGCGTTCGCTTCAGTCACTCGGAGCGAGTCGAGCAGGTGCGTCAGGCGGGCAATCTCGTGGAAGTGCGGACGCACGCGCACACGCTCCACGCCCCGCGTCTCATCGTGACGGCAGGCGCGTGGTCGATGTCGCTGGCCGTCGATGGACACCCGCCAATCCCCGCGCACCCCGTGCGGGGGCAACTGCTGCGACTGCAGATGCGTGACGGCGGGCTCCGCCGCGTGCTGTGGGGCCCGTCCTGTTACATGGTGCCGTGGGCCGACGAGGTGCTCGTGGGCGCTACCGAGGAAGAGGCAGGGTTCGATTCGCGGGCGACGGTGGCCGGCGTCCTGCATCTCTGCATGGCCGCGCAGGCACTCGTGCCCGCGCTCGCCGATGCGGCGTTCAGCGAAGTGCGCGTGGGGCTGCGTCCTGGGTCGCCCGATGGCCTGCCGATCATCGGCCCCGCGCAACGCTTCCCCGGTGTCATCCACGCGACCGGACA
>CAYRAE010000529.1:0-2568 GCA_964422175.1 uncultured Luteitalea sp.
GCCTTCTCGATGTCGCCACCGGCGGCCTGGAGCAGCTTGAGGATGATGTTCTCGACGTCCTCACCCACGTAGCCCGCTTCGGTGAGCGTCGTCGCGTCGACGATGGTGAAGGGGACCGAGAGGAGGCGCGCGAGCGTCTGCGCGAGGAGCGTCTTGCCGGTGCCCGTCGGGCCGATCAGCAGGATGTTGGACTTCTGCAGCTCGACTTCGTTGCGACCCTTGGTCTGCTTGCCGATCTCGATGCGCTTGTAGTGGTTGTAGACGGCCACCGCGAGGCGCTTCTTGGTCTGCTCCTGGCCGATGACGTACTCGTCCAGGAACTTCTTGATCTCCTGCGGCGTGGGCAGCGTGGAGCGCGTGCCCTTGGCCTCGAAGCGATTGTCGTCAGCGATGATGTCGTTGCAGACCTCGACGCACTCGTCGCAGATGAAGACGGTGGGGCCTGCGATCAGTTTCCTGACGTCGTTCTGGTCCTTGTTGCAGAACGAGCAGCGGAGTACTTCGTTCTCGCCGTTCTTCTTCACCATGCGATCAGACCCGTCCTGCGTCGCCGGCGCGACGCGTGCCTGTCGTGGCCATCACGCGACGATCAGCTGCGCTTGCGGAGGAGAACATCGTCGATGATACCGTACTCACGCGCCTGCTCGGCCGACATGATGTAGTCGCGTTCCGTGTCTGCCTGGAGCCGTTCGAGCGGCTGGCCCGAGTGCTCGGCCAGGATCTCGTTCAGCCGGTGGCGCATCCGCAGGATTTCCCTGGCGTGGATGTCGATGTCGGTGGCCTGACCGCCGACGCCGCCCTGCACCCACGGCTGGTGGATCAGGATGCGCGAGTTGGGGAGCGCGAACCGCTTGCCCTTGGTGCCGCCTGCGAGCAGTACCGCCCCGAACGACGCGCACTGGCCCAGGCAGTACGTCTGCACGTCGGGCCTGATGTACTGCATCGTGTCGTAGATGGCCAGGCCGGCCGTGATCGAGCCGCCCGGGCTGTTGATGTAGAGCAGGATGTCCCGCTCCGGATCCTCGGCCTCGAGAAACAGCATCTGCGCAATCACCAGACTCGCGACGGTGTCGTCGATCGGCGTGCCGATGAAGATGATGCTGTCCTTCAGCAGGCGCGAGAAGATGTCGTACGCGCGCTCCCCCCTGTTGGTCTGTTCGACCACCATCGGGACCAGTTGCATGCGCGGATCGGTCATGGGCGTGTTCGGTCTCGTGGCCCGGGGCGGCTGGCCGCGGGCAGGTTGCCGTACCCGGGCGCGCCGGGCACTCCAGTCGTCATAGCCAGGGGAGCAGGTCGAGGCAGGTGCGTGCAATCACGCACCTGCGATCGTAGCACGCGCCATCGCGTGCGAGACCGCCTTCTCCCGCAACAGACCCGTCCTGATGTTCTCGAGCTGGTCCTGCTGCGCCAGCTGGGTCTTCACCTCCGCCAGCGTCCGGCCTGCGCGGGTGGCATATCCGCTGATATCGGCATCCAGCTCCTCCTCCGATACCTCGAGGGCTTCGCGGGTCGCGATGGCGTCCAGCACCAGCACGCTCTTGACGGTGGCCACCGCCGGATCCTGCTGCTGCGTCCGGAATTCCTCCCAGTTGATGGCCGCCTGGCGCGGGTCCACGCCCTGCTCCATCAGCCGGCTGGCGAACTCCTCCATCCGGCGGTCCACCTCGCGGGCCACCATGCCCTCGGGCACTTCGCCCGTCATCCGGCCGGCGAGCTGCTCGAGGAGCTGCTGCCGCATCCGGCGCGTGCGCTCGCGGTCGGCATCCTGCTCCAGGTCCTGCCGGATCCGGGTGCGCAGGTCGTCGAGCGTCTGGAATTCCCCCAGATCCCTGGCGAATTCATCGTCCAGGGTGGGGAGGACGCGCCGACGCAGGGCGGTGACGTCCACGACGTACTCCACGCGCGCGCCCGCCATTTCTTCCACTTCATACTCAGACGGAAACGCGATCTCGAAGGTCTTCTGCGTCCCCGCTGTCACGCCGAGCAGCGCCTCGTCGAATCCCGGCGGGTTGGCGGCGGCACCGATCTCGGCTGACACGCCCTCGTGGCGTTCGGGCTCTTCGGGTGCGATCTCGGCTCCCTGCGGCCCGGTGAGCCGTCGCCGCGAGAGGTGCATGACCACGGTGTCGCCCTGCTCCGCACTCCTGTCCTCGACGGGCTCCATGCGCGCGAGGCGTTCGCGGAGTCGCGACAGCGCCTGATCGACGTCCTCGTCGGTCACCGGCATCTCGGGGCGCTGTACCGAGAGCGTGCCGAGGTCGCCCGGATCGACGTGCGGCGCTACTTCGATGGCCGCCGAGAACGTGAGCGGCTGGCCTTCTTCGAGCTGGATGTCGCGCACCTTGGGCGTGTCGACGGGCTGGATGCTCCTGTCGCGCAGGGCGTCGCCGACCACGCGGGGGACGAGATCGTGGGTCACGTCATGCAGGATCTGGTCGCGGAACCGCTTGCGCACCACCTGGACCGGAGCCTTGCCGGGCCGGAAGCCGGGGATGCGCGCGGCGCGGGCATAGTCCTGCGCGATGCGCGCGATCTCGGTGGCGACGACCTCCGACGGCACTTCCA
>CAYRAE010000530.1:0-2558 GCA_964422175.1 uncultured Luteitalea sp.
TTCGCGAGGGCGGCCGCACGGTGGGCGCGGGCACCATCACCGAGATCCTGCAGTAGCACCGGGACACGGTGGCTCACGGCTCACGGCTTACGGAAGAACCATTCAGCCTCGAGCTCCTAAGTCGTAAGCCATACGCCCTGAGTCACACGAAAGAAACGATATGTCTGGATTTGGCGAAAAGATCCGCATCCGTCTGAAGGCGTACGACGCCAGGGTGCTCGATCAGTCCACCACCGAGATCGTGGACACGGCGCGTCGCACGGGAGCCCGCCTGGCGGGTCCGGTGCCGCTGCCGACCGAGAAGAACAAGTGGACGGTGCTCCGCTCGCCGCACGTCGACAAGAAGTCGCGCGAGCAGTTCGAGATCCGGACGCACAAGCGGCTCGTTGACATCTTCGAGCCCACGCCGCAGACGGTCGACGCTCTGATGAAGCTCGATCTGCCCGCTGGTGTGGACGTCGAGATCAAGGCGTTCGGCAAAGAGCACGGCAAGTAACAGGTAGGGCGGGCTCTCCGAGCCCGGCCACACAGGGTTGGCGTCCGTCACGCCGACGCGCGCCTCGCGTTCGAAGGACGTGAGGGAGATGCGCGAAGGCGGACGGGAACGGACCCCGAAGGTGAGAGACGAGCGATGGTGACGGGAATCATCGGGAAGAAGATCGGGATGACGCAGGTGTTCGGCGCTGACGGCGTCGTGACGCCCGTCACCGTGATCAAGGCCGGTCCGTGCGTGGTGGTCCAGACCAAGACCGCGCAGGGCGACGGCTACACCGCGGCGCAGATCGGCCTGGTGGAAGACAAGCCGGCCAAGGTCAGCCGCGGTCTCCAGGGCCACTATGCGAAGGCCAACGTGCCTCCGACGCGCGTGCGTCGCGAAGTGGGCGTGTCTGGCGATGGCGTGACGCCGGGCAGTGAAGTGCTCGCGTCGGCGCTCTTTGCCGACGGCGAAGTGGTGGACGTCATCGGGACGTCGCGCGGCCACGGCTTCCAGGGCGTGATGAAGCGCCACGGCTTCGGCGGCGGCGCGGCCACGCACGGTTCGATGTTCCACCGCGCGCCGGGCTCCATCGGCGCCTCGTCGTATCCGTCTCGCGTCATCAAGGGCATGCGCGCGGCCGGCCACATGGGCTACGACCGCGTGACGGTGCACAACCTCAAGATCGTCCGCGTGGATGGCGACAACCATCTGCTCCTGATCAAGGGCGCCGTGCCCGGACCGCGCAACGGCATCGTCCTGATCCGGAAGGCGCGCAAGGCCAAGCCGGTGCGGGTGGCGCAGGTCGAGACGAAGAAGGGGAAGAAGTAAATGCAGCTCGACGTCGTCAACTCCAGCAAGCAGAAGGTCGGCGCGCTCGACCTGCGCGACGAGGTGTTCGGTAACCGCGTGCGTACGGATCTGATCTGGGAAGCCGTCCGTCACGAACAGGCCGAGGCCCGTCGAGGCACGCACGCCACCAAGACGCGTGGCGAGGTGGCCGGATCGGGTCGCAAGCTGTGGAAGCAGAAGGGCACCGGTCGCGCGCGCGTGAGCGACGTGCGCAACCCGATCTGGCGCAAGGGCGGCACCACGCTCGGCCCGCAGCCCCGCGACTACGGTTACGCGTTCCCGAAGAAGATGGCCCGTGGCGCGCTGCGTGATGCGCTGGCGGCGAAGATTCGCGACGGCCAGGTGGTCGTTGTCGACGCGCTGGCAGTGAGCGAGCCGAAGACGCGCGCGGCCGCGCAGTTGTTCAAGGCGCTCGGGCACACGCGCAAGACGCTCGTGATCGACGTGCAGCCGGCCGACGCGCTGGTGCTCTCGACGCGCAACCTTGCCGGCGTGACGCTCGTGCCGGCCAACAGGGTGACCGCGCGCGACGTGATGGACTGCGCCACGGTCATTGCCACGCAGGCCGCGCTGACGCGCCTGCAGGAGGCGCTGGGTTAACCATGAAACTCACCGACGTCATCCGCCGGCCGCTCGTGACCGAGAAGAGCACGCTGCAGCGCGAGCTGGGCAATGTGCTCGCGTTCGAGGTGCACGTGGACGCCACCAAGGTGGAGATCAAGCAGGCCGTCGAGCACCTGTTCGGCGCCAAGGTGGCCGCGGTTCGCACGGCGAACCAGCACGGCAAGCTGAAGCGACAGGGCCGCTTCGTGGGCCGCCGCAGCGACTGGAAGAAGGCCTGGGTTCGCCTGAAGGCCGACCAGAAGGTCCCCGAGATCCTGGAGATCGCGTAAGCGAGGACGATCATGCCAGTTCGCACGTACAAGCCGACGTCGGCGGGGCGCCGTTTCCAGACGGTGCAGACCTTCGACGAGATCACGTCCACCGAACCGTACAAGCCGCTCACCGAGCCGCTGAAGAAGTCCGGCGGCCGCAACAACAAGGGCGAGCTCACGTCGTGGTGGCGTGGGGGTGGGCACAAGCGCACCTATCGCGTCATCGACTTCCGCCGCGACAAGCGCGAGATCCCGGCCACGGTGTCGACGGTCGAGTACGACCCGAACCGGTCGGCGCGCATCGCGCTCGTGACGTACGCCGATGGCGAGAAGCGCTACATCCTCCACCCGGTGGG
>CAYRAE010000531.1:0-2545 GCA_964422175.1 uncultured Luteitalea sp.
CTGCCGACGACGCCGGGGCCCGGCGTGCCGTGGCTCATGTTCCCGGGAACACCCGGCGCGCACATCATGATCAGCCCGGCGCGGCCGCAGTAGATCTCACCATGTCGCGCACATCGATGATGGTGGTTGTCGCAGCGCTCGCCATGAGCGCGTCGTTGGCGCACTCGCAGCAGGTGACGCGCGACATCCCGTACGTCGCCGCACCCGCGCACGAACGGCAGGTCCTCGATGTCTACGCGCCGCCCGGCGCCAGGCAGGCCCCCGTCGTCTACTGGATTCACGGCGGCGGATGGCAGACGGGCCACAAGGGACTCGTCGGCGACAAGCCCCGCGCGTTCACGGAGGCAGGCCTGGTGTTCGTCTCCATCAATCACCGCTTGTGGCCGACCGTGGAGATGGACGCGATCATCAGCGACGTCGCCAGCGGACTCCGATGGGTCCACGATCACATCGCCGAGTACGGTGGCGATCCCTCGCGCGTGTTCGTGATGGGGCACTCATCGGGCGGACAGCTCGCCGCGATCGTGTGTACCGACGACAGGTACCTGAAGGCGCAGGCGCTCGGACTGTCGATGATCAAGGGCTGCGTGCCCGTCGATGCCGACACGTTCGACATCCCCGCGATCATCGAGGTGGCCGAGGTCCGGGCGCGCGCGCACGGCTTCCCGTTGCCCACGGCGGGGCATCGCCAGAAGTTCGGCAACGATCCGGTCAAGCACCGCGACTTCTCCACCGTCACGCACGTGGCCCCCGGCAAGGGCATCCCGCCCTTCCTCGTACTGCACGTGGCGAGTCAGCCGGACAACTCGGCGCAGGCACGCGTCCTGCGCGACGCGTTGACGAGGGCCAACGTCCCCGTGACGCTGTGCGCGGCGCAGGAATCCACGCATTCCCGGATCAACGACCAGATCGGCCACAAGGGCGACGCCTGTTCCGACGCGGTCTTCGCGTTCGTCTCGCAGGCCCTTGGCAAGTAGGTCACACCACGACAGCAGCATGTCCTGAGCGAGCGACGTGCGCGAGTCGAAGGAAGGTTGCAGATGTCCAGCACACGACGAGACTTTGTCAAGCAAAGTATGGTGACCACGGCAGGCGTGGCGCTCGGAACGTTCGGGATGAGCGCGAAGTCCTACGCGTCGATTCAGGGCGCCAACGACAGGATCCGTCTGGGCGTCATCGGCATCCGTAACCAGGGCACCGTTCACCTCAACGCGTGGTGCGCCATCAAGGACAGCCACAACGTGCGCGTCGCCACCGTCTGCGACACCGACGAGGCGTTGTTCGGCCCCGCCGTCACGCTCGTGGAGTCGAAGTCCGGCGTCACGCCGACGACGCAGTGGGACCTCCACCGCGTGCTCGAGGACAAGGACATCGACGCCGTCTCCATCGTGGTGCCCAACCACTGGCACGCGCTGGCCGCGATCCTCGCGTGCCAGGCCGGCAAGCACGTGTACGTCGAGAAGCCTGCCTCGCACAACATCCGGGAAGGCCGCAAGATGATCGAGGCCCGCGACAAGTACGCGCGCCTCATGCAGGTCGGCCTGAACAACAGGTCGAACGCGAACGTGATCGAGGCCATCGCGTTCCTGCGCAACGGCGGGATCGGCGATCTGTACATGGCGCGTGCGCTGTGCTTCAAGGCGCGCGACTCCTACGGCATGTCCGCAGACGGCACCCCGCCCGCGACCCTCCACTACGACCGCTGGCTCGGTCCCGCGCCGTGGCGGCCGTACAACGAGAAGCGCGGCCACTACAACTGGCACTGGTACTGGGACACGGGCAACGGAGACACGGGCAACACGGGCCCGCATCAGCTCGATATCGCGCGGTGGGGTCTGGCCAAGAACGAGCATCCCGTCACCGTGTATTCGGCCGGCGGCCTGTACGGATTCCGCAAGGACGACAGCGTGCGCACGCCAGGCAGGCGCGTGTACGGCGGCGTGGAGATGTACGGCCACGACAAGACGAGCCAGGAGACGCCCAACACGCAGACGGCCACGTACACGTACGCCGACGGCACCCTGCTCGAGATGGAGACCCGCGGGCGCTACACCAACCACGAAGGCAGTACCGGGCAGGAGGTCGGCAACCTGTTCTTCGGCTCGGAAGGCTGGCTGGAGATCAGCGGCAGCACCTGGAAGGCGTTCCGGCACCGCGAACGCACGCCGTTCGCAGGGTCGAGCGTCGATCGCGACGGCGACCACTGGGCGAACTTCATCGACGCGATGCGCGCCGGCAAGGGAGACGTGCTGCACAGCGACATCCATGAAGGGCACCTGTCGACGTCGCTCTGCCACCTCGCGAACATCTCGTACCGTGTGGGCCGTTCGCTGCGATTCACCGGCGCCACGGAACGTTTCGTCGACGCACCGGATGCCGACGCGTTCCTCACACGCACGTATCGCAAACCGTACGTCGTGCCGGAAACGGTGTAGGGCCGGGCGATTGCATATCATCCCGTGAGGATGATTGATGCGGTGGCGATCGAGGCGGCGGTGGCGGCGTTGCGCGCGGGGGAGGTCATCGGCCTGCCGACCGAGACCGT
>CAYRAE010000532.1:0-2542 GCA_964422175.1 uncultured Luteitalea sp.
CGTCGTCGCCGACGCCCAGCGCATGGCCGACCGCGTGCGCGCCGCGTTGCGTTGACGGGGCTTCGGGTGTGCGCGGGTCCTGCCGACGGACAGCCCCACCCGCCTCAGCGCGACAAGCGCTTGTAGGGGAGACGCGCTTGCGGGCGGGGCACCCCGTCCGGCGCCACCCGCGCTCGCGCGGCGAATTGCGTGGGCCTGCATTCCCGGCATCCGGCATTGCAGATGGACGCCAGGGTTTCAACCCCTGGCGGAGCAGATCACGCCTGGGCGTCGAGAACGCCGATGTAGGGCAGGTTGCGGTACTTCTCGGCGTAGTCGAGGCCGTAGCCGACCACGAAACGGTCTTCGATCGTGAAACCCGTGTAATCCACCGTCACGTCGACTTCGCGGCGCGACGGCTTGCTGAGCAGGCACGCCGTCTTCACGGACACCGGCCCGCGCGCGCGCAGGATGTCCTGCAGGTACGTGAGCGTGAGGCCCGTGTCGACGATGTCCTCGACGATCATCACGTGCCGCCCTTCGATGCCCGTGTCGAGGTCCTTGATCAGCCGCACCTCGCCCGACGATCGCGTCGCCTTGTGGTAACTCGACGCCACGATGAAGTCCAGCGTGGCGGGGCGATCGAGCTGGCGGACCAGGTCCGAGAAGAAGACGAACGCGCCCTTCAACACGCAAATCATGTGCAGGTCGCGGGTGCTGGCATAATCAGCGCGGATCTGCGCGGCGATCTCGGCGACCCGGATGGCGATCGCCTCCCGCGTGAGCAGCGGGGCAGGGTGGTCGGGCAGGGACTCGGGATCGAGAGTCATCGGCCGGCGCAGGCTAGCACACACATGGCACGTTTCGCGATGATCACGGAGGCCGACGCCCGCATGCTGTCCGAGGGCAGCACGGTGGAACTGTTGCCGGGCGGCCACGTCACGCCGCTGGCCGCCGACACCCTCCGCGACAGGCGGATCACCGTCCTGCGCGCCGACCAGGTCGTCGACGGTGATGGGGCGGACCTCGTGCCCGTGGCCGACGTCAGGCGCGTCGTCGTGGGCAGCGACCACACGGGTGTCGCGCTGAAGCAGTACCTCGTCTCCGCGTTGCGCGGACGAGGGCTGGCGGTGCAGGCCGTCGGCCCCGAAGGGGCATCGCCGGCTTCCGTGGACTACCCGGACATCGCCGAGGAAGTCGGGCTTGCCGTCGTGCGGCGCGAGGCCGATGCGGGCATCGTGATCGACGGCGCAGGACTCGGATCGACGATGGCGGCCAACAAGGTGCGGGGCGTGCGCGCGGCGCTGTGTGTCAACGAGACGCTGGCCCGCTACGCGCGGCAGCACAACGGCGCCAACGTGCTCGCGCTCGGCGCCACGCTGGTGTCCACGAGTGATGCGCTGGCGATCGCGGTGACGTTCTTCACGACGCCGATGACCGAGCCGCGTTACATCCGTCGATTGGTGAAACTGAGACGGTTGGACGGATAGGCCCGCCGAACGTGGTGGTATCGGATACGCAATGAGCTACTCGACGCTGGACATCGAACGGCTGGTGCAGATCGTCACCGAGGAAGTGCTGCGCGCGACGGGAGGCGCAGCGTCCGGCAGGTGTACGTGCCACAGCGTGCACGTCGAATGCTGCCCGGATCGCCTGCGCGGCGTGCTCGACGCGGGTGCGAGTCGGCTCGGGCTCCAGGCATCGGGCGCGCCGGCGGGTACCGTTGCGGGTCTCATCGATCACACGCTGCTGAAGGCCGACGCGACGCAGGCCGAGATCGACACGCTCTGCGCCGAAGCGCGCGCGCACAGCTTCGCCACCGTGTGTCTCAATCCCACGTGGGTGTCGCTCGCGGCGCGCCTGCTGCGGGGGAGTCCCGTGGGCGTGTGTACGGTGGTCGGGTTTCCGCTCGGTGCCACGACACCAGACGTGAAGCAGTACGAGACGCGGCGCGTGATCTTCGACGGGGCGACCGAAGTGGACATGGTGATCAACATCGGCGCGCTCAAGTCGGACGACGTGCGCACCGTGCAACTGGACATCGATGCCGTCGTCGACGCCTGCCGCGCGGCCGGCGTGGTGAGCAAGGTGATCATCGAGACGGCGCTGCTCACCGACGAGGAGAAGGTCACCGCGTGTACGCTCGCCAAGGCCGCGGGCGCAACGTTCGTGAAGACGTCGACGGGCTTCGCGCGCGCGGGGGCGACACCGGCCGACGTCGCGTTGATGCGGCGCGTGGTAGGCGCGGAGATGGGCGTGAAGGCCGCCGGTGGTGTGCGCGACCTGATCGGCGCGCAGGAGATGGTGAAAGCCGGCGCCACGCGCATTGGCGCGAGCGCCGGCGTCAAGATCGTGCAGGAATCGAAGGGCGGGACCGTCGCGCCGGCAAGCGGCGCGTCGGGCTACTGAGTCGCGTCGGCGGGCAGGAGCGCGGGTGTCCGGCCCTCCAGCCATGTCGCGACCTGCGACGCGGAGAACTGTACGCCCGTGTAGAAGGGGCCGAATTCCCCGTAGTCGGCGCTCGCCTCGTCGAAGCGCATCTCGTAGATCAGCTTCTTGAACA
>CAYRAE010000533.1:0-2540 GCA_964422175.1 uncultured Luteitalea sp.
CGACGATTCGGACGCACGCGTTCGCGCTGCTCGAGAGAACCGCTGCCGCCACGCAACCCGTGCGCCTCCTCGGCGTCAGCGTCCACAACTTCATCGACCCCTCGGCCGTCACGACGACCGGCGACGGACTCCTGCCGTTCGACTGAGCGGACGTGCGGCTAGGGTCCGTTCGCTCCGTCGATCCCACGTCGGAACACAGACAGGCGCAGACGTGCGAGGACGTCCCGCATGTGTTCGAGCTTGTGAGGATCCGGATACAGCACGATGGCCGCCGTGCCCACGTCGCCACGGAGCAACTGCGCGCGCGCCTCGTGCACGCGAACGAAGTCCTCACGCATGAAGGTGATGGCGGCGTAGGACGAACATGCCATCGCGATCACCATTGCCGCGGCAATCGCACTCGCACCACGCCGGGCTACCACGGACGCCCCGTCCACACGCGACGCGATCAGCAGCAACCACGACGACCAGAAGCAGGCTCCGAAGATCAGAAAACGCGACGCCGTCAGCGCGTGCAGGCCTGCCGGCACGCGCCCCACCGACGCCATCAGGCAGCCGCCCAGGCCGAACGCGCCAAGCACCACCGGGAAGAGCACGTCCGACGCACCACGGGTGCGGCGCCACTGCATTGCCGCCAGCACGAACCAGGAGATCACGCACAGGCCGGCGCCCGCGATTACGGCACCTGAGCGAGGCTGTCGGGTCCCTCGAACACCGACGGACGGTAGAACACCGCCATGCCCAGCGAGACGAACGTCCCGGCCACGATGCGCAGCATGCCGCGCAGACTCAGTGTGAGCCCGATGTTGGCCGTCGCGCCCGGGTGCACCTGGAGTCCGGGCACGTACAGGAGCGTGACGATGGCGGCGATCGCGAGCCAGGCAGCCGACTGCCACTGCCACGACCGCTGCCGGCGCACGGCCATCACCAACGCGCCGAGCGGCCACCCCAGCCACGCCGCGCCGAACGACAACTGCCCCACCACCATCGCAGCGCCGGCGGCCGCCCAGGAGAGCCACCCGCTCCCACGGTGGCACAGCACCAGCAGGGCGGTCGTTGGCGCCAGAACGCCGATGAGGATGTGGACGGAGAAGCCGCGCAGCCAGGTCTCCCAATGCGTCGTCGCGCAGACGCACGCCGCGCACGCCACAAGCATCGGCAGGCGTATCGTGTGCGGCGCACGCGATGCGCCGACAGCCCACGCCAGTACCAGGAGTTGCAGCGCCGCCACCAGGTGCAGGGCACCGAACTCCCACCAGTGATTCCAGTCCGTCCATCGCGCACAGGCGAGCGCGACGAGTCTGCCGGTCAGCGGCCGATGCTCGTTGTGTGGGGCGATCAGGTCGCGGAGCGTGAGCGTGCCTGCGGCATCGCGCTCCACGATGGAGACGGTCTCCCATGCGTCCAGGCGCAGCACGTCCACGAAGAATGCCGACGTCACATACACGTTGGCAGCCCAGATCAGCGCGCAGGCGACTGACGCGCCGACCGCCCATGCGACAGGGACGCGCGCCGTCCGGCGCACGACCGTCGTCATCGACAACACCAGCGCGACGCTGCCGGCGGCGACGGCGAGCGCGGCGATCATCGGGACGACTGCCTGTACAGGGAGAGGCGGTGCAACTCCAGGTACTGCCGTCGCTGATCCAGCACAGGAGGCACAGGAAAGATCGCGTGGGTGTGAGTGAAATCGCGTCGCAGCAGCGCCTCGCGACCCAGGGTCGCTTCGCGGTGCATCCGCTGCCACTGCGGCAGGCTGTCTACCCAGCCGCGCAGGCCGGCGATCACGATCAGCGCCGCGAGCGCGAGACTCGCACGCCGCCAGGGACGCGTGCGGCACGGCGACGCGGTGGTCAGCAGCATCACGAGTCCGATCCAGAACAATGCCGTGAACGCGACATAGCGCGACGCCGTCATCGCGTGCAGGCCGAGCGGCACGCGGCCCACGGCCGTGATGCCGCACGCGGCCACGGCGAAGACGATGAGCAGTGCCGGAAAGAGCCAGACGTCAGGCCGGCGCAGGCCATCGCGACGCACGTGCAGCCACACGAGCCACATTGCGAGCGCGGTGCCCGTGGCACCGATGGCCGGCAGGATCACCGCGGCCGCACGCGCGCTCTCGGAGAACGGCGAGTACACGTACCAGACCGGCATGCCAAGGGCCAGACAGAGGCCATACGTCACTGTGAGAACCGCGACAGGAGAGGTGAAGATGGGCGCCGGTGGCGGCAACCCCTCGGGGTGAACGAGTCCCCTGACGTACGCCACTCCCACCACGATGCCGATGCCAAGCCACACGCTGGCCCGCAGCCGCCAGCGCGCATCGCGACGGAGGGCGATGGCGAGTGCACCAAGCGGCCATGCCAGGAGACAACTGGCGAACCCGGCAGTGCCCACGAACAAGGAGGCCGCGGCACCCGCCAGTCGCGTCCATGTGGGAGGTCCGGAGGCGAGCAGCATGAAGGCGACCGTCGTCATGCACGCCCCGAGCAGCAACGCGATCTGCCAACCCGGGGCAAGGAAGTTCTCCCACTGCGTGG
>CAYRAE010000534.1:0-2528 GCA_964422175.1 uncultured Luteitalea sp.
TGTCCGGGCACGCGCAGCGTGTTGTGCACGATGATGTTGATCTGCTCGGTGCCGATCGTCACGCCCGTGATACCGCCGACGAACCCGAACACCACCACCGAGAACACGAGTGAACTGAAGCCAGGGTCACCCCATGGCGCATGGCGCAGCCACCCGAACATGCCCGCCGTGTAGCCGCGCAGACGCATGCCCAGTTCCATGCCGGCCGGTACCGTGAAGCCGTGGATCATCGACGCGAGCACGGCCATGTACATGAAGTAGCTCGTGTTGACCACCTTCCAGGCCGGCCCCATCCCCGGGTCCACCAGCAGGTGATGCGCCGAGGCCATCGAGATGAACAGGATGTAGAGCACGAACGCCGTGCGGCTGATCTTCTCGTTGAGAACGACGGCGCCGATGGTGAGCGCGCCGAGCATGTACCAGATCGCCACCATCGCCGCCACGTTGATCTGCTGCGACGAGTGCCCCAGCGCCCACCAGATCAACCGGTAGACCTGCGGATCGACCTCCATCAGGCCGAGCGACCAGAGGAACGTCGGGATGTAGATCAGCGCGCCGTGCACGAGCGTGATGACGGCGATGATGGCGGCCGTCATCGCGCCGTAGACGACCAGCGGCAGCGTGCCTTCGTGCGTCTTCTCGCGTTTGGCGACGACGATGTTGACGAAGAACATCGCCGTCGTGACGAGCGCACCCACCGCGAAGAGGATGACGCCGAGGTAGAACAGCGGATCGGCGCGCAGCGGCACGTACGAGGTGAAGAGCACGTCGGCTCGACCGGCCCACATCATCCATTCGACGGTGAGGGCGCCGACCAGCATGAGCCCGCAGGCGAACCATGTCGTCTTCACCGCCGCCTGTCTGGCGTTGATGAGCACGGTGCTGGCGAAGATCAGCACGGCCATCTCGAAGAAGATGATGAAGAAGATCAGCATGCTCATGCCGTGCACGCCGAGGATGCGATAGAACCAGTCGGCAGGCAGCAGGTGCACGGCCTGCCAGCGCGTGAGCACCAGGAGCGCGGCGGCGATGGCGCCGATGAGGAGCGACACGATGGAGGTCACCGCGTGCACCTTGATCAGCCGCTGGGCGGCCAGATCGATCCGGCGACCCGTGGCCGGACACACACGGAACGTTGCGGCGGTCATTGCGCGCCTCCCGTCGGTGGAATCGGCTCGGCATCCTCGACGATCACGCGACCGACCATCAGGTGATGCCCGATGCCGCAGAACTCGTTACAGATGATGCGGAAGTCGCCCGTGGCGTTGGGCGTCACGCGCAGGCCGTAGTCGTAGCCGGGCACGACCTGGAAGTTGACGTTGATCGGGTAGAGGGAGAAGCCGTGATTCACGTCCACCGACGACAGGTGCAGCGTGTACTCGACGCCCTTCTTCAACTTGAGGACCGGCGTCCACGTGAACGACCGCGCCAGCAGGTAGATATCCGAACCCGGCGGCGGCTCGACGATGGGGAACCCGCGGTCGTAGCCCACCTGATAGGCGGCGGTGAACTCGGAGACGCGCTTCTGGAAGGCTTCCGGCGTCACGCGCCGGCGAATACCCGAGGGGTTCTGGCCGCCCTTCCAGTGCCAGAGCGGCATCATGATGAACAGCACCATGCACCAGATGAAGGCGATGGTGACCCACATCTTCTCGCTCTTGTGGGCGGGGACCCACCACTTGCCCGGGGGCGCTTCGAGTCCGGTGTGTATCTCGGTATGCATGGAAGGCCTCAGGGAAGCGTCGCGGGCGGCAGGCTGTAGATCTCCCACAACCCCCAACCGGTGTAGAGAGCGAAGACAACGACCATGCCGCCCACCAGCAGGAGGAAGACGTTGTCGAAGAGCCGTTGACCGAGAGGAACTGAATCGTCTGACTGGGAACCTGGGGACGGGCCGCTCATGGTGCGCCTCCTGTGTCGTGCGCCGACGATATGCGGCAACGCACGAGCCCGGTATGACAACGGTCATATGCGCGACAGGTTCCGGCTCCTACGATCAGGGCCGACGTGACGCAACGGCGCGAGTCTGTTTCAGAGTGGCTGCTGGCCCGGGCTGACGCCCTCGGCAACAAGTGCTTCGGCCCGCAGGCCAATCCCCTCTACCAGAGCGGCACGCTCGTCGTGGCGCTGTACCTGGTGCTGGTCGTCACGGGTGTGTGGCTGATCCTCTTCTATCGGATCGGTCAGCCCTGGGAGTCGGTGGCCGGGCTCACTGCCAATCCCTGGATCGGGAACTGGGTGCGGGGGCTGCACCGCTTCGCGAGCGACGCCGCCATCGTCGCCACGCTCGTGCACGCGGTACGCATGTTCGTCCAGGGACGGAGCTGGGGCGCACGCGCCTCCGCGTGGACCTCCGGCGTGGGCCTGCTGCTGTTGCTGCTGCTGTGTGGCTGGACCGGGTACGTGATGGTCTGGGACACGTTCGGCGAGTGGCTCGCGCGCGAGGGTGCGCGCATCGTCGACGCGTTGCCCATCGTGTCGGAGCCGATCAGCCGCGCGTTCACGGGCGAGCGGCCGGTCCAGAGCGT
>CAYRAE010000535.1:0-2519 GCA_964422175.1 uncultured Luteitalea sp.
GCACGCGCGGCCCCGGCGAGACGAAGCTCGAGACCGATCGCCGGCGCATCCGCGTGAGGATCGCGACCCTCACGGACGACCTCGCGAACGTCAGGCGACGTCGCGGTCAGCTGCGCGATCGTCGGCGACGGACGGAACTGCCCACGGCCGCGCTCGTCGGCTACACGAACGCGGGCAAGACGACGCTGTTCAACAGGCTGACGCACGGCAGTGCCGTCGCCTCAGACGCGCTCTTCGTGACGCTGGATCCGCTCACCCGCGAGCTCAGACTGCCGAATCGCCAGCGTGCCGCACTGTCGGATACCGTCGGCTTCATCGATCGCCTGCCGCACACGCTCGTGGCCGCCTTCCGCGCCACGCTCGAGGAGGTCGCCGACGCCGATCTGCTCCTGCACGTGGTCGATGCGTCAGTAGACGATTACGAACGTCACCTCCAGGCTGTCGAGCGCGTGCTGGCTGAAGTCGACGCGTCGGAGGTTCCGAGGCTGCTGGTCTTCAACAAGGTCGATCGACTGGACGAGGGCGCGCGGGAACACCTGCGACAGGCCTACGAGTCGTCGCTGCAGATCTCCGCGGCGTCGGGCGACGGTGTCGACCAACTGCTGTCGGAAGTGGCTCGCGCGCTGGCGCTCGACACGCGGCGGGTGACGCTGGCATTCGACCAGGGCCGCGAGGAGGATCGCCTCGCCATCGAGCGGCTGTATCGCGTGGCGCGCGTCCTCAGTCACGATGCCGACGGCGATCGCGTGACCATCGAAGCCGAGGTGCCTCGCCGATTGATGCAGCGTCTGCACGAGGGGCTCGCACTATGAGCGCGGTGTGGCGCCGCAGCGCCCTGGCCGCCCTGCTGCTCGCGAGCGTGGTCGCGGGGTGCAGCCGGCCGGTCCCCCTGCCCATCGTCGCGCCTGGCAGCGAACGCCATCCGGACTATCCCAAGCCGCTGTTGAGCGGCGACATGGCCCGGCAGCCACTCGTGGCACGCGAACACGAGCGCGCGTGGCTGCAACTGCAGTCGGGCGATGCGAGAGGAGCGGAGCGGACGTTGCGCGACCTGCTGAAGAAAACGCCGCGTGCCTATCCGTCGCAGGTCGCGCTCGGCTTCGTACGCCTGTCGCTGGATCAGCCGGCCGACGCGCTCCAGTGGTTCGATCGTGCCCTTGCCGCGGATGCCGCGTACGTGCCGGCGCTCATCGGGCGCGGTGAAGCGCTCGTCGAGCTGGGCAGGGAAGGGGACGCGTTCGACGCGTACCAGGCGGCGCTCGAAGGGGCGCCCGGACAGCCCGTCGCCACCCGACGCGTCGAGGTGCTGCGCTTCCGCGCCGTACAGAGCGACGTGGCGGCCGCGCAGGCCGCGCTCGCGGCCGACAGGCTCGACGAAGCCAGGGCGCAGTACGAACGTGCGTTGCGCGCGTCTCCGGAGAGCGGATTCCTGCACCGCGATCTCGCCGCCGTCGAGCGGCGCCTCGGCCACGCCGCACGCGCGCGCACGCTCGTCGACAAGGCGCTGGCCCTCGACGCGGAAGACGCTGCCGCGTGGACGATGCGGGGAGAGCTGGAAGAGGCGGCGGGAGAAGCCGAAGCGGCGATGACGTCCTATCGACGTGCGCTGACACTGGATCCCGGACTGCCTGACGTTGCGCGACGGATCGCCGCGATCGAGACGGGTCTCAGGGAAGCGGCGCTGCCGGCGGAGTTCAAGGCGATCGGGCGGTCCCCCCGGGTCACGCGTGGCGAGACGGCCGCGTTGCTCGCCTATCAGCTGCCCGAGCTCCTGCAGAGCGCCGCGAAGGGCGCCGCACTCATCACCGACAGCCGGCGGCACTGGGCGCAGGCGTCCATCCTCCTGGCGGCGCGTGCCGGCGCCATGGAGGTGTATCCCAATCACACCTTCCAGCCGACGGCCGGCATGACACGCGGCGAATTCGCCGCCGTCGTGGCGCGGGTACTCACGCTCGTCGCGCAGCGGGCACCGCAGGCGGCGACAGGCTGGCGCGACGCGCGGTTGTCGTTCACCGACGTCCGCACGGGGCATCCGCTCTATCCGGCGATCTCGCGTGCCGTCGCCAGCGGCGTGCTCCCGCCGCTCGAAGGCCAGACGTTCGGCGCGAGCCGGCCGATGTCGGGCGCGGAGGCCGTGGCGGCCGTGGATCGCCTGACGCGGCTCGCCGCGCGAGCCGGTGTGGTACCGGCGACGGCAGCGCCACGTAACGGCGGTGTGCGGTGACGCGTCAGCAATCCACGTGGACCTTGCCGTGTTGACGCCTGCCAACCAGCTCACGCTCCTCCGGATGCTGCTGATTCCGGTGTTCGCGATCCTGCTCGTGTACGGGCGCATCGGCGGTGCGCTCGTGGTCTTCCTGCTTGCGGCGGTGACCGATCTGCTCGACGGCTACGTTGCCCGGCGCACGGGGCCCACGACGCTCGGCGCCTGGCTGGACCCCGCCGCAGACAAGCTGCTGCTGCTCACGATGTTCATCGTGCTGACGCTGCCGCTGCCGCACCTGACGCACCGCATCCCG
>CAYRAE010000536.1:0-2518 GCA_964422175.1 uncultured Luteitalea sp.
GAGCTCTCCGTCTTGCGCAGCCGCGTCACGAGATTCGACTGCACGATCTCGGCGAGATCGCGCGACTCGTCGAGCTTGTTGTTCAGCGTGATCGCCTTGACGATGTCCGGGAGCTGACGCATGGCCCCCTTGGCGATGGCGTTCTCGCGCGCGGCAACTTCCTCGGCCTCGCTCGTGTTCGCGAAATTGAGGACGAACGTCTCGACGCCTTGTGCCGTGCGCCGCCGGCTCGAATTGGCGTGAATCGACAGGAACAGGTCGGCGTTCTGCCGGTTGGCGATGCGCGTGCGTTCTTCGAGCTCGATGAACGCGTCGGTACGTCGCGTCATCACGACGTCGATGCCGGGTTCCTGCTGGAGCAGCTTCTCGAGCCGCAACGACACGTCCAGCACGAGCTCCGCTTCGCGGATGCCGTCGCCGAGCGATCCCGGATCGTGCCCGCCATGGCCGGGATCGATGACGATGCGCGATACGCCGAGCCCGAGCTGACGCGCGAGCGAGTAGCTGCCGGAACTGTTCGACTCCGGCGCGGATGGCGCCGTCGTGACGTTCGGGCCAGCCGGTGAGGACGGCAGCGCTGCGTCGGACACGCTGTTGGCCGGGCTCTGAGAGCCGGCCCGACCGGTTGCCGCGCCTGTCGCGACGGCCGCCGTTGCGACAGGCGCGGTCCCTTCATCCGTCGGGACCGGCGACGACGGTGGAGGTGCCGTGGTACGAGCCGCCGGCGGCGGTGGGGGCGTCGCGGCGCGACTCGCGCTCGCGGCCCGTGGTGCCGTGGCGACGGCGCTCTCGGGAGTGGTGCGTGCGACGCGCGCGGGATCGCGATACATGTCCAGCACGAGCCGGTACGGGTTGTAGAGCGTGAAGAGGCTGTGGCGCGCCACGTCTTCGGTGTCGACGACCACGCGCGTCACGCCGCCGGGATGCGTCCCGACGCGGACCTCTCGCACGATGTCACCGTCCGGGTACGGCATGGCGCCCTCCTCGATGGACGGCGCGAGGCTGGCACCGCGAAGGTCGAAGAACAGGCGTGAGGGATTCTTCAGCGTCTCCTCGTGGTATGCCACCTCGCCGTCGAGCTCGATGGTGACGCGGACGACTTCCGGCAGCACGACACGTGTGATGTCGCGCACCACGACTTTGGTCGCCGACGTGCGCTTCTCGGTGGGCAGTGGGGCAGTGGCTGCACGTGGCGCTGCGGCAACGGGCGCACTCGCGTCAGGCTCCTCGTCCGACGGCGCCGAAGGTTCGGCTTCGGCCGTGCGGATGTTGGCCTTCGCGAGCTCTGCGGCGGCTGGCGGCGGCGCCGGTGGTGCGGCACTTGCGCTGCGCGGCGCCGCGTCGGCCTTCGTGGTTCTGGACGTCGCCGCCGAGATCTTCCGCAGGCGGGTCTGCGCGTCGCGCGTGAGCGAGCTCGACGGATACTCCTTCACCAGCCACTGCAGCATCGTCATGGCGCTGTCGCGATCCTGGCGGGCGCCGTAGGAGATGTTGGCGTCGTAGGCGAGGTTCGCACCGTTCCACAACGAATTGTCGGCGTAGCCGCTGCGCGGCCATCGGCGTGCGATGGTTTCGTACTCGAGCACGACGGCGCGCATCTGCGACAGGGGGGCCTTCCGGCGCGACGCCCGCAGCGCACGCTCACGAGCGAGCGTGCGTTCGTAGGCCGCTTGTGCCGTGCGCGCCCGCGCCACCTGACTGACGGGTGCCGCCTGCTTCTTCGCCGGCGCCTTCTTCTTCTGCGCGGCGTCCATCGGCACCCACACGGTGAGTGCCAGTGCCGCCGCGACGATGATCGGTACGCTGCGTCGCATCGTCATTCCTCAGCGCAGTTGCGCGTCGACCTCGTCGAAGTAGTCCTTGGGGACCAGCACTTCGCGGGCCTTGCCACCCTGGCCGCTCGAGACGAGGCCCTCGGCCTCCATCATGTCCACCAGCCGTGCCGCCCGGCTGAATCCGATGCGCAGTCGACGCTGGAGATAGCTGATCGACGCCTGGCTGCTCGACACGACGATGCGTGCGGCCTCGTCGTAGAGATCATCCTTCTCGAATCCGCCCGCCATCGCTTCGCCGCTCTTCTCCTCGTCGGTCACCGAGCGGTCGTACGACGGCTGACCCTGCTTGCGCAGGAAGCTCGCGAGTCTCGCGCTCTCCTGCTCGGAGATGTAGGCGCCGTGCAGGCGCATCACGCGCGACGTGGCGGGCGGCAGGAAGAGCATGTCGCCCTTGCCGAGCAGCTGCTCGGCGCCGTTGGCGTCGAGAATCGTGCGCGAGTCGACCTTCGACGAGACGCGGAACGAGATGCGCGACGGCATGTTGGCCTTGATGAGGCCCGTGATCACATCCACTGAAGGACGCTGCGTCGCGAGAATCAGGTGGATACCCACCGCACGTGCCATCTGCGCGAGTCGACAGATCGACTGCTCGACCTCGTTGGACGCCACCATCATCAGGTCCGCGAGTTCGTCGATCACGACGACGATGAAGGGCAGCGGCTTCAGCGGCTCGCCGGTCTTCG
>CAYRAE010000537.1:0-2516 GCA_964422175.1 uncultured Luteitalea sp.
TCGTACGGGTCAAGGCCAAATACCCGAAGCGCATATTGGTCCGGCGGGAGCCCTTCGCTGCTATCGCTAAATAAATCAGCGCGCCGGAAATACAGCTCCTCGCTCGCCATCAGGTCGCGGAACTTGCGCAGGTCCATGAAACGCCAGATCACGGCGTCGTCGCTCGATTCCAAGAGCGTGGCGTTTGGCTCAACGGGCATTCGCCAATCTGGCCTCTCCCACTCATATTTGCAAGCGCCGAAAAGGCCGAAGCGGGACGCCCTGCGCAGCGTCCCGCATGCAGGCGCACTACCTCTCCGCCGTCTCCTCCGCGTCATAGGCCGCGAGGATCGGCATCGCGCACACCATCCGTCGCCGCCGCGTCGACGATCGGCCGCAGCAGCGCGAAGCTGGGCCGCTCGCCGGTGATGCTGCACTGCCGCGCCGGGAACGTCACGTTGCGTCCGCCGCCGCGGCGCTCCCAGATCGCAGACCCGGAACGAGAAAAACTCTGGATTGAGGCCATGGCGCGCCCGGCCTATGCTGGCAGGTGTCAGATAACCACTAGAGGAGAAAGCGCGAAATGCCGAGCAGCACAGCCGTCCTAAAGCGTATGGATCAGAGGGTCGGGAAGCTGACTGACCGCTTCGACGAATACGTGCGCGTCTTCGGCACGAGCGAGCGCTTCACCGGCCCGAGCGGGTATTTCCACCGCAAGGCACTGGCCCTCCGGGCGCAGCACCACGACATCGCGTCACTGCTTAAGGACGACGCCTTCTTCGACGCAGTCTATGCGACGCTCACGGCCTGGGGCATGCACCGCATGGGCCCCGGCAACACGCGCTTGCGCGACCTGGCGGAGATCCGCGACAGCATCCGCGCGCAGGCCGAGCCGCTCCAGGCGCTCGCGTCTCTCGACATCACGACGGTGAGCGCCGCTAGCCGGCCGAGTGTCGTCGAACAGACATGGTCCGTGCTGACAGCGCTCCGCGTCAGCGTGGCGGACGCTCAAATCGTCGCGAACTCGAAGGCACTTCACCATCTGTTGCCGGCTCTCGTCCCACCGATGGACCGCAACTACACCTACCGGTTCTTCTACGGGCGCAAGATGCTCTGCATCGAGGAGCGCGAGGCCTTCGGCGAAATCTTCGCAAGGCTCTTGAAGGTCGCCACGAGCCACGGTGATGGAGTTCGGGGACTGCTGGACAATGCCTGGAACAGCAGCACCGCGAAGGTGGTTGACAATGCGGTGGTCGGCTATCTAATCGCGGAGGAAGGCGTACCACCGCCTGCCGAGTCACCGTCCTGATCGCTCCCCAACGAGACCACCGGGGATTGGTCTGACGCCACAGATCGCTACAAGCTCAGGCGCTGACGCGTCATATTTGTGCGGGACGTTGAGCACGTAACCGTCAGCTTGTGGTGGTGGGGTCTTCACGTGGCTCATGGCTCACGGTTTCACATCTTGACCGAATGCCGTCTATCGGAGCCTGCTCGATCGCGCCGGCTACCTGACGCGGACGGGGCGCGCACAGGAGGGGCGTCTGCTTCGACAGCAGGCGCAACAACTCCCGTCACGCGAACTGGACGACCCAGAGTATCGGCGACTCAAGTACATCCGGTATGCGGACGACTTCCTGCTCGGCTTCGTCGGAACCCGTGCGGAGGCCGAAGGGATCACGCAGCAATTGTCCGACTTCCTGCAGACGCAGCTACGGCTGTCGCTGTCGGCGGACAAGACGCTGATCACGCACGCTCGATCAGCGGCGGCGCGATTCCTCGGGTACGACGTGACGGTGATGCAGGACAACCGGCAGCACACCAAGGGCCGACGCGCCATCAACGGCGTCGTCAGCCTGCGCGGGCCACGGGAGGTCCTTCAGGCGAAATGTCGGCCTTACACGAAGCACGGCGGGCCGTGGCATCGCCCTGAACTGCTGCACCAGTCGGCGTTCGACATCGTGTCGCAGTATCAGAGTGTCTATCGCGGCATTGTCCACTTCTATCGTTTGGCGCACAACCTTCGCGACGTGGCCCATCTCCACGGAATCATGCAGCACTCGCTCACGCGAACGCTGGCGGCGAAACTCCGCATCAGTGTCCCGGCGGTGTACCGGCGCTATCGCGTCGAGATTCTGGGAGACGACGGCACACGGAGACGGACTCGAAGTCCGGGTCGAGCGCGAGGGCAAGCCTCCATTGGTCGCTCAATGGGGTGGGATTTCGCTCGCATGGAACATCGACGCAACGCTTGACGACCGTCTCGTGGCGTTTCGATTCGCGAACACGACGGAGATCATGCAACGACTCCTCGCGGACACGTGCGAATTGTGCGGCAGCCGGGATCGCATCCAGGTGCATCACATTCGTGCGCTCAAGGATCTGAAGCGGCCGGGACGGCCGGACAAGCCGCTGTGGGTGAGGGTGATGGCGGCCCGACGTCGCAAGACGCTGGTGCTGTGTCACACGTGCCACGTGGATGCCCAGAAAGCGACGGCTCAGCGAGCAGCTTCATCCGTCAGCCGTGAGGGGCCACC
>CAYRAE010000538.1:0-2516 GCA_964422175.1 uncultured Luteitalea sp.
CGTCGGCTACGCGAGCGCGGGCACGTTCGAGTTCCTGATGGACGCCGACCACAACCTGTACTTCATCGAGGCGAACACGCGTCTCCAGGTGGAGCACGGCGTCACCGAGCTCATCACGGGCATCGACATCGTGAAGGAGCAGATTCGCGTGGCGGCAGGCGAGCCGCTCCCGTTCACGCAGGACGATGTGACGTTGACGGGCCACGCGATCGAATGCCGCATCAACGCCGAGAATCCCGATACGTTCGCGCCGAGTCCCGGACGCATCGACGCGTTCTCCCTGCCCGGCGGTCCCGGCATCCGCGTGGACACGTTCGTGCACTCGGAGGCGACGGTACCGCCCAACTACGATTCGCTCATCGCCAAGGTGATGTCGCACGGGCGGACCCGCGACGAGGCGATCGCGCGCATGCGGCGTGCGCTCGAGATGACGGTGATCGAGGGGATCCATACGTCGGTGCCGATGCACCTGCGCATCCTGGCCGATCCCGACTTCCAGGCGGCCCGCATCTCGACGGCGTTCATGGAACGGTTCCTGGCCAAGCCGGAGTGAGCGTTCCGGGTCGTCCGCTGCCGTCGCGGCTGTACGCCATCGCCGACGCGGACGTGGCGGCCGCCGCCGGGTGGGACGTGCCGGACCTCGTCGACACATTCCTGCAGGCGGGCGCGCGATTCATCCAGATTCGCGCCAAGTCCACGCCAGGCGGCCAGCTCCTCGCCTGGGTGGATCGCGTCGCGCGTCTCGCGGGCGACGCGTGGATCATCGTCAACGACCGCGTCGACGTGGCGCTGGTCGCCGGTACGCGGCACGTGCATCTCGGCCAGGACGACCTGCCGGTGCACGACGCCCGGCTGATGCTCGGCGCCGATGCCGTCATCGGTCTCTCCACGCACACGCCCGACCAGATTGCGCGCGCCTGCACGCTGCCGGTGGACTACATCGCGGTCGGGCCCGTGTTCGGGACGCACACGAAAGACACGGGTTACGCGCCGGTCGGGCTCGCGCTCGTGGCCGACGCGCGTCGCCGGGCCGATGCGGCGGACGCACGTCCGGTGGTGGCCATCGGCGGCATCACGCTCGACACGGCACGCGCGACGATCGAGGCCGGCGCCAGTGCCGTCGTCGTGATCAGCGATCTGCTGCGCGGCGGACATCCTGGTGCTCGCGTCAGGGCCTACCTGTCGGCACTCGACGAGACGTAGGGGCCTGCGGCGAATGGCGCTGGCACGGCCGGGTATAATGCGCGCCGAGACTTTGCCATTCCGACAGGCGCTCTGCACAGACGCGGCAACCTGATTCCGGGGAGACACGCTTGGCCAGTTCACTCTTTCGTACCAAGTCCATCGACCGACTGCTCGCCGAGGGTGCGGCGACAGGGGAGGGGACGCTGAAGCGCACGCTCGGTGCCGGTGCGCTCGTGGCGCTCGGGATCGGCGCGATCATCGGCGCAGGACTCTTCGTCAGGACGGCGGCCGCGATCGCCGATCGAGCGGGTCCGTCGGTCACCATCGCCTTCCTCGTGGCGGCGCTCGGTTGCGCGCTCGCCGGCCTCTGCTATGCGGAGTTCGCCTCGATGATCCCCATCGCGGGCAGCGCGTACACGTATTCGTACGCGACGATGGGAGAACTCGTCGCGTGGATCATCGGCTGGGACCTCATCCTGGAATACGCGGTCGGCGCGGCCACCGTCGCCATCGCGTGGAGTGAATACCTGAACAAGGTCCTCGAGTTCTTCGGGTTACAAATACCGTACGCGTGGTGTCATTCCCCGTTCCAGGTGGATCCCGTCACGGGTGCGCACGGCATCATCAACGTGCCTGCCGTCCTCGTGCTCTCGGCGCTCACGGCGCTCCTCGTGCGCGGCACGCAGGAATCGGCCTGGGTCAACAACATTATCGTCATCACGAAGGTCGCCATCGTCGTGCTGGTGATCGCGCTCGGCTGGGGCTTCATCAACCCGGTCAACCACACGCCGTACATCCCGCCCGCCACGCTCTACACGACGCATGAGGGCATCACGCACAACTACGGCGGCATCATGGGCATCCTCGGGGCCGCGGGCGTGGTCTTCTTCGCCTACATCGGCTTCGACGCCGTGTCGACCGCCGCGCAGGAAGCGAAGAACCCGAAGCGTGACATGCCGATCGGCATCCTCGGCTCGCTCGTGGTGTGCACCGTCCTCTACGTCCTGTTCGCGCACGTCCTGAGCGGCATCGCGACCGTCGAGGACTTCCGCAGCACCGGCCGCGAGGCGTCGGTCACCTTCGCGATCGCGAAGTACATGACGGGATACGGCTGGCTGGCCAAGTTCGTCACCGTGGCGATTCTCGCCGGGTTCTCGTCGGTGATCCTGGTGATGCTGCTCGGGCAGTCGCGCGTGTTCTACTCGATGGCCAAGGACGGGCTCGTGCCGAAGTTCTTCGCCGATCTGCACCCGCAGCACCGGACGCCGCACAAGTCCAACTGGTTCTTCTTCGTGTTCACCGGGTTGTTCGCCGCGTTCGTGCCCGGAGAC
>CAYRAE010000539.1:0-2515 GCA_964422175.1 uncultured Luteitalea sp.
TCCTGCAGCGTGTAGCGGTGCGTGAACTTCCGCACGGTCAACGTCGG
This sequence comes from uncultured Luteitalea sp., assembly GCA_964422175.1. Taxonomy (GTDB): domain Bacteria; phylum Acidobacteriota; class Vicinamibacteria; order Vicinamibacterales; family Vicinamibacteraceae; genus Luteitalea. The sequence goes on from CAYRAE010000539.1 coordinate 48, forward strand.
CCCATCGATGGAGCACGGCGGGAACATCGCGGCCACGCGCGAGCCGTCCTCGAGTCGTGCATCGAGCGCGGGCTGTACTTCGGAGATCTCGTCACCGCATGCGCGGGCGATGTTCTTGATGGCGACCGTGAGGTTGCGAATCTCAAGCGACCTCTCGGGCACCAGTTCCAGTGCCCCGCTCCGTTCCACGAACACGTGCCGGCCGCCGCAGTTCACCATGACCTCGGTGATGGCGGGGTCGCGCAGCAAATCCTCAATCGGACGCAGGAACGGCAGGATCCGATCGAGACTGCTCACAGCGCACCGCCTTCCAGGTGGTCGAAGTAACTGGTCTGGACGTCCAGGTAGTGCGGCTTCAGATAGCAGTACTGGGGAGGCAACGGGTTCACACCGTCGTACGGAAGCACGATGGCCTGGGCGTTCTGCAACTCGGTGAACACGCGCGGCGCGAAGATGTGTTCGTGCACGGGACCGTAGCTCTTGGTTGCAGTGATGGCCTGTCGCGCAGATGCCGTGCGCCCAGTGAGGAAGGACACATGCGTGTCCGTCCCCGACTCTGCCAGCGAGTACCGCGCCTTGATCCGATCCTTCCGTCCGCAGAGTTCTGCCGCATTGCGCGCGGTGAACTCATCGCTGGTCGCCAGGAACACCTTGTTCCGGAAACACTGCAGAAGTGTCCGCCAGCTCTCATCTCCGGGCAGCACGGATCGCAGCGAACTGATGCTCTGTGTGGCCACGATCGGGATGAGGCGCGCCTGACGCGACAGAGCGAACGTGCGTTCATCGCCTGTGGGGTCCGTTTCCCCGACGGTCGCGAATGCGTGGTACTCGTCACAGACGAACAGCAGGTCACGCCACGTGCGGGTCACATCCGTACTCATTTTCGGGATCCGCTGCAGCACCGCTCGTTGGAAGTCGAGCTTCAGCATCACGCCGATGATTCGAGCCAGACCCGGATTCATCGCGACCGGGAAGTTCAAGGCGAGCACCTTGCCTGCGTCGAGGAGGGTATCGAGTGGATCGAGAGGGCGAGGGTCTCCGGGTGCCCGCATGTTCATGTATGACCGCCGTGGAGGACAGAATGCACGGTGCACGGCGGGGTTGTCGTCGAACAACGAGAGGAACACTGCGATGCCCTCCGTGATGTTCGACCGCAATCGGCCATCGAGACGGCTCCACCCCTTCTGATACCAGCGATCGAGAGCCTCGATCTGGTGCTTCCGCTGTGCCCACCCGGGACCTCGCGGCTGCTGCACGACGGGGACAATGCCCTGAGACGTCAGGAACGTGTCGAGGTCACCGTCATAGGGATGCGCCATGTAGCCGGTCTCATCCGGGAACCACTGGCTCCATCGCGTGGCATTCAGCAGGGCGTAGTCCGCGTCCTGGATCCGGATCACCTCACGGGGATTCGTGAGCTCCGTCTTCAACGTATCGATGTCCTTGCCGATGCTGCCATCGTCCAGAATGTAGTGGTACACGTCGGCGAACGTCGTGTAGCCGTCGGTCATCCGCCTCAGCAGAATCACGAACTTCACGAGGTCGGTGTATGCCTGCTGCCAGAACGGCTCCTTCGACTTTCCGAACAGGTTGTTCAGGAGTGTGGCGATTGCGTAGGCCACGGCGTACGGGTCGAGGTCGTTGTGCAGTGGGTTGTAGCTGACGCCGGTGTCCAGCCCGATCTCGACGTAGTCGTCGGCCCGGCCGCTGCGGTCGAGAATGGTCTTCACCCGATGGCAGAAGTCGCCCTTGACCTCCATCACCAGAGCGCCGACTTTTCGTTCCGCATCGCCTGCGCGCCAACGAAGCAGTTGATCCACGTACGGGTACATGCACGCGGATGTCTTTCCTGTTCCCACAGCGCCAAGGACCATGACGCCCGTGTACAGGCCGCGTTGCGGGATCATCAGCCACCGAGGTTCCGGCGCCCTTCCGGCACGATCGGTGAAGTGCGCTTCACCCAGAACCAGGAATGGCTCGGATCTCGTCTCTGGCTCCGGATAGGGCGGCAACGGTCGGAACGCCCAGGAGGGCTTCAGGCCGGACGCAAGGATCGCCAGTGAGGACATCGCGATGGAGACGATCCAGAACGGCGTGGAGAACCACAGCAGGCCGTATCCGTAGGCAAGCCCCAGTGCGATGTCTGGCCGGCGTGCGTCGATGACAGAGAGAAAGAGGTTGTCCCCCGCGATCGGGAACGTCTGCAGGCCGCAGACGCCGACCACCGCGGCGACGAGAGTTGCCACCAAGGCCCGGGCGTCGAGCAGGGTTCGCAGCATGACCTGGCTCCGGTCGGTGCGGCTTCACGCCGTTGTGGCAGACAACTTCTTCTCCTGCAGTGCGCCGCGACCATTGACGCGTCGTCGAGCGCCGCTGCGCGGAACGAACGAGTCCGGATGGTCGGCGCGCCACTGCAGGAAGTCCTTGTCCTTCGCCAGGACCGTGTCGATCACCTGGTTGAGGACGTA
>CAYRAE010000540.1:0-2510 GCA_964422175.1 uncultured Luteitalea sp.
CGTGGATGCGATCCGCGGAGACGCCGAGATGCCTGGTGATCTCGGCGGCGGAGAATCTCGTCAGCGTGAGGACGGCATGCGCGCGGCGGGCCGAGAGACGTGCCAGCAGCCGGAGTCGCAGGCCGTGGGTCCACGCATACCACTCGGGCCGCGCGGCGAACGACACGTCATGGACCGAGACGACGGAGGGGCAGGCAAGCCACAGCGGCGCGGTGTAGGCGGGCGCGAAGAAGACGTCGACCGCGTCGGCGCGTACCGCGCGCGCAAGATCGCGCTGCTGCCACACGGTGCCGCTCGCGCCATCGACGACACGCCACGTGGCTCGTGCGCCGGGACCAGACGGGAGCTCCAGCGTGGCTGGCGCGTCGAACGGGGCATACAGCAGGAGCTCCGACCCGGCACACACCGGCATTCGCGTCCAGCGAGCGATGAGTTCGCGCAGGTACCGGCCGACACCCGTCGGGCGCCCACCCAGCTCCGATGCGTCGATGGCGACTCGCATCAGCGTGCCGCCCGTCGCGCTGTCGCGTCGGCATACGCAGCCCAGAGCCGCTCGGCCGACGCGTGCCAGGAGTAGTGGCGCGCGCGGACCACACCCCGCGCGCGCATGGTCTCGAGTCGTTCGGGAGACGCGAGCAGGTCGGCCACCGTCGTGGCGATGCCCGAGGGATCGCCGGGCTCGACGTACGCGGCCGCATCGCCACAGACTTCCGGCAGCGCACCCCGTCGTGACACGACGACAGGCACGCCGGCGGCCATGGCTTCGACGGCTGGCAGGCCGAAGCCCTCGTCCCACGATGGCAGGACGAGGACGCGCGCGGCGTCGTAGAACGCGCGCCTGTCGGCGTCCTGCAGGTAGCCGACGTGGCGGACGACGCCCTGCAGGGGCGCGCGTTCGAGCCGTGCGAGCAGGGGAGCGGCGGATGCGGGCGCTCCCCCGGCCAGGAGGAGCGGAATGCGGAGCCCGCCTGCGATCATGGCCTCCCAGGCGTCGAGCAGCCCACCGACGTTCTTGCGGGGTTCCAGCGTGCCGACAAACACCACGGGTCCGTCGAGGGGCACGCTGGTTCGAGCCGTCCAGTCGGGCGCGCCATTCGCGCATGTCACCACGCGAGCCGGATCGACCCCCAGGCGCTCGACGACCTGCGCCGCCACAGTCTCCGAGACCGTCACGACCAGGTCGGCGCGACGCGCGTGGCCGGTCACCAGAGCGGGGTAGTCGCGCCTGATCTCGGCCTGCGTCGCGTCGGGGTGATCGAGGAAGAACAGATCGTGGATGGTCACGACCTGCGCCGCCCGACGGGCGGGCAGCAGCAGGGGCGTGGGGGAGTGCGCCACGGCGACGTCGCCGGCGAACCACTCCACGGGCGGCCACGCCAGGCGGTGCCAGACACGGTTCAGGACCCGCACCGGCACTCGCGCGTCGACGATGTCGATGCCCGGGGCGGGAGGCACGAGCCGGTCCTTCCAGCTGCTCGAGAACACGGAGACACGGGCCCCCGGCGGGGCGGTCTCGCGCAGGGCGAGGGCCGTGCGGTGGACGTACTCGCCCACGCCGGTCCGGGCGCGCAGCGCCGGCCGATAGTCGAGCAGCACCCTCACGGCACGTATGCTAGCGTAAGGCGTTCGGCCGCTCGTCGCGCGTCCTCTCTGGCGACGTGATCGAGGACGGCGGGAGGAGCTCGGAGTGAAGATTGCAGTCGTGGGGACGGGCTATGTGGGCCTGGTGGTCGGCGCCTGTTTCGCGGAGAACGGTAACGACGTCATCTGCGTGGACTCGAACGCCGAGAAGGTGAAGGCCCTCAAGCGCGGGAAGATCCCCATCTACGAACCCGGGCTCGAAGAGATCGTCAAGCGCAACTCGGCCGAGAAGCGCCTCACGTTCACCACCGACCTTCCGGCCGCCGTCAAGGCGTCCGGAATCATCTTCATTGCGGTAGGCACGCCCGAAGCCGAGGACGGATCAGCCGATCTCAAGCACGTGCTCGGCGTCGCGCGCGATGTCGCCCGCGCCATGGACGGGTACAAGGTCATCGTCGACAAGAGCACGGTGCCTGTCGGGACCTCGGAGCGCGTGCGCGAGGTGATGCGCAAGGAGACCTCGCATCCGTTCAGCGTGGTGAGCAACCCCGAGTTCCTGAAGCAGGGGGCCGCCGTCGACGATTTCCTCAAGCCCGATCGCGTGGTGATCGGCGCCGACGATGAGCGTGGGGCGAAGGTGATGACCGAGTTGTACGCGCCGTTCACGCGGACCGGCGCGCCGATCATGGTCATGGACTGCGCGAGTGCGGAGCTGTGCAAGTACGCCGCCAACGCGATGCTGGCCACGCGCATCTCGTTCATGAACGAGGTCGCGCGCGTGTGCGAGCTGTATGGCGCCAACGTGGACCAGGTGCGCCGCGCCGTGGCCTCGGACGCCCGCATCGGTCCGTCGTTCCTGTTCCCGGGCGTCGGTTACGGTGGCAGCTGTTTTCCGAAGGACGTCAAGGCGATCCTGAAGTTCTCGCGCG
>CAYRAE010000541.1:0-2508 GCA_964422175.1 uncultured Luteitalea sp.
CCAGCGGACCTCCGAGGACGGCAAGGATGGTGGCGGCAATCGCCATCCATCGCGTGACGCGCGCAACCGGGCGCCGACGTGCAGACACCCCGTCGCGTTCGACGCGGGCGCGCACGCGCTGCGCGAAGCCCTCAGGTGGATCGACGGGCGCCAGGGCGCGGCGGAGACGGGCATCGGGGTTCATCGGCGTCGCTCCGGCTGCAGGCGCGCACGCAGCACGAGCAGGCCGCGGCGCAGGTGACTCTTCACGGTGTTCAACGACATGTCGAGGGTGTCGGCGATCTCGGTCGGCGCGAGATCGTCCATGTAGCGCAGCATCACCACGACGCGCGCACGAGGGGCCAGTCTGGCAAGGGCGCGGTGGACCAGGCGATCGGCAAGCGGATCGGATGGTGCCGCGTCGACCTGTGGTTCGGCGATGTCCTCTATCGATCGAGAGAGGCGCCTGGCGCGCAGCGCGTCGATGACGCGATGCGACGCGGTACGCCGGAGCCAGGCCCCGAGGTGTGCGCCGGATTCGATGCGCGGCAGCGCGGCGTGCAGTTGGAGGAACACGTCCTGCGCGATCTCCTCGGCCGCCATCTGATCCCGTACGCCGTGCCACGCGAGGGTGTAGACCTTGCGCTGGTGCCGTCGCACGAGCGCCTCGAATGCATCGAGGTCGCCGGCGCGCGCGGCGTCCAGCAGGCGCTGGTCCCTGTCGGCGAGGGCGGGCGGAGTGAGGATGGCGGCTGGGGCGTTCATGCGCTCATCACCCTTATACGGACATTGAAGCTCCGCAGGGTGCAGCGAAATGCCGCGATGCCGCGATGCCGCGATGCCGCGAATGACGGGCCGGGCTCGGAGAGCCGGCCCTACCTGCCGCTGCAGTGGGTCAGGACCGACTCGACTACGACTGCACAGAAGGTAGGGCCCGCTCTACAGGTGGTACGGGCGGTTCTCCGAGCCCGGCCGCTACCTCGATAGCGCGCGCCAGTCGGCGACTCCGGTCGGGAGGGCGGCGGCGACGCAGGAAGCGGCTGTGTCGTAGACCTGGCGCATGGCGTCGAGGCTTCCCGGCCGGCGGAGTTCGTCATCTTTCGGACAGACGTCAGACAGACGGGCAAATGCTCCGAAATCAGACACTTCACGCGACAAAGTGTGACCATCGGCGGCCGGCCGTGCGACGAGATGGGCCAATCCCTCCGACATCCAGAGAGGCGCTTGCGCCAGCGCCTCACTCGACAGGATGTGGACGGCCTCGTGCCGCCACGTCGTGACGAGTGCGTCGCGCCCCGACGCGCCGTCGGTCCCGGTACGCGGCGACGGCGGCGGCGCGAGATCCACGCGCCAGCGCCCGTCGCCCACGGCGCGCGTGCTCGCCGCCGTCCACCACGCTCGTCTCGTCGCCCGCTGATACGCCTCGCGCGTCGGGTGGACCACGACCTCCACATCTCTCGTCGTCGTCACCGCCAGTCGCACGCGCAACCCGGCCAGATGCGTGAGCAACGCCTCACGCATCAGCGGAGCCTCCGACGCGCGCGCCGCCGGAAGCCGCAGCGTCAGGCGATCCTGCTCGGCTCGCAGCCTCGCATCGGGCGCGTACGCCGCGAGCACGCGCTCCACGGACAGGCCGCCGGCCGCGAGCGTCGACGCCCCGCGCAGGCACACACCGGCGCCGTGCCCCTTCCCGCGTCCGGTGAAGCGATACCCGCGGGCCGTGCGCGTGACGATCCACGCGTGGCTCTTCAGGACGTCCCAGCCAATCCGCCGTCCGATGACGTGCCTGAACGTCGTGGCGTCGATCTCTGACGGCACGAGTCCCTCGATCGCGACTCGCGATGGCACGCCATCGGCCGCGTATGCGGCCACGCGCAGATCACGCACCTGATCCCCACGATGTCCGGCCTCCTGCAGTGCACGCGTGAGCGGCGCTGACGCCACATCGCTCGTCCACGTCTCCACGGCGTGCGCACCGGGATCGGCACCGGTGCGTGTGCGCGCGGCAGGCTCGCCGCCCCACACGTCGCGCGGCGACACCAGGATGCCGCTGCACGATGCTGAATACGGCACCGCGGCGACGGCGCCGCGTTCGGCGAGCACCACGCCACGCGTCCGCGCCGTGGCGTCACGACTCCACAGCGTCGGCGTACCGGGCACCTGGCAGTGCGTGCTGTCGCACACGTCGAATCCCTCTCGTGCGTGACGCCCCGATGACGCGCGCACGTAGCTGCGCGCCAGGATCGCGAGTGCCTGGTGCGCGACGGCAGGCATCTCACGCGTGCCCTCGGCCGCGACGACGCCAGCCACGTAGGTCTCGAGAGGCACGTCGTCGACCTCGGGCGTCGACGCATCGCGGCGCATCGTCATCACACGTCCCACACGCACGCGAGCGTCGCCGCGCGCGTCCACGTCATCCCAGAGCGCGCGTGCGACGCGCGCCGCATCCCGTCCCGCGACGCCAGGGGCGCGTACGACGATCGCCTCATGCCGCTCGGGACGCCACGCCACCACGAGGCCTTCCTGCCC
>CAYRAE010000542.1:0-349 GCA_964422175.1 uncultured Luteitalea sp.
ACTTCTCGCCCGCGGCATTGACCCACATGTAGGTGTGCGAGCCGTAGCCGTTCATGTGGCGCCAGGTGCGCGGCAGGCCGCGCACGCCCATCAGGTACGTCACCTGATGCGCCGTCTCCGGATTGTTGGTCCAGAAATCCCACTGCATGTGATTGTCGCGGAGGCCCGAATCCGGCAGCCGCTTCTGACTGCGGATGAAGTGCGGGAACTTCATCGGATCGCGTACGAAGAAGATCGGCGTGTTGTTGCCGACCAGATCGTAGTTGCCCTCGTCGGTGTAGAACTTCAGACTGAAGCCACGCACGTCGCGCCAGGTATCGGGGCTGCCGGCCTCGCCGGCCACGGTCGA
>CAYRAE010000542.1:359-2501 GCA_964422175.1 uncultured Luteitalea sp.
CCTTGTTCCAGCCCGGCGCCAGGACAGAGATGCTGGCGCCGGGCTGGAACAAGGCGGCCTTGGTCCACGCGGACACGTCATGGGTGATCTCGAGAACGCCGAAGGCGCCGGCGCCCTTGGCATGCGGCTGGCGTTCCGGGACCTTCTCACGGTTGAAATGCGCCATCTGCTCCAGGAAATGCACGTCATGGAGCAGGATCGGCCCGTCCGGACCGGTCGTCAGGGAGTTACGGTCGCTGGCGGCTGGTGCGCCGGTGCTCGTGGTCGAGCCCGTCGGTGTCTTCTTGGTCATGAAGTCTTCTCCTGGTTCACCGGCCCTCGGCTCGCTGCTCACGATCGCGACCGGGGGCGTCATGTCGGGTGGGTGTCGAGCACCAGCACCGCGACGCCTCCGGGTATGCCGCTCAGGCAGTGCGAGCCCACATGCAGGCCATCATAGCGCTCCTGAACTCGAGCCCGCGGTCGAGATGGCAGATCGTGTCGCACACCGGGTGCGTCCTTCGCGCCTCACCGCCACGCTATGATGGCAACCGGACTCGGACCATTCTTGTACCAGCTGTTCGGCGCGACTGCCGAGGGCTGGTCTGCGCGCAGGGTCTCGCCGGACGTTCAGGCGAGATCACTCCTGTGCTGGTGACGAATCCCTGGCCCGAACGAATGGGGAGGTATCCGACGTGACCACCGACCATCGGGACTACGACTTCGTGATCGTCGGCGGCGGCTCCGCGGGAGCCATCGTCGCCACACGACTCGCCGAGGATTCCGACAACAGAGTCCTCGTTCTCGAAGCGGGCCCCGAGAACACCAGCTACTGGTCCCGTGTGCCCCTCGGCTTTGCGAAGATCCTGTTCAACCCCGGATTCATGTGGCTCGATTGGAAGACACAGCCGGACGAGTCGCTCGGCGGCACCGTGTACGCGCTGCCCCACGGAAAGCTCCTGGGAGGTTCCAGCGCGATCAACGGACTGGTCCACGTGCGCGGCAATCCGGGCGACTACGACGCGTGGGAGAAGGCCGGCGCGACCGGCTGGAACTATGCGTCGATGCTGCCCTTCTTCAAGAAATCCGAGCACGACTCGCGCGGTGAGACCGAGTTCCATGGCGGCAGCGGTCCGTTCAAGGTCGAGCCCGCCCGGTGGAAGAACCCCCTTGCCGATGCCTTCATCGAGACGGCGTCGCGCGTGCTGGGAGTGCCGCTGAGGAGCGCGCCGTCCACGTACGGGCGGGCGCTGGCCCCGGAGTCATGCCGGATGCTCAATCGCTGGTCGGGCATGCCGAAGATGATTTCGGCGCTGATGACGTAACCCGGCAGCCGGACGGAGTGCACCTGCACACCTGACAGCTTGGCGCCGCGCGCTGCGCGCTCGCCGACGGTCTGCTCGACCGGCACTGTTGCTTCCGGCGTCCTCACCCGCACCATTCGAGTCGCCAGCTCACGAGCCGTGCCACTCGGTGCGTCAACTTTGTCATCGCGCGCGTAATCGATGACTTCCCAGTGCGGAATCCACTTCGCCGCCATTTCGGCAAACTTCTGCATCAGCACGACTGTCAAGGCGAAGTTGCCGACGGCGAGGACGCCTCGCTGGGCCTGTTTCGCGGCGACATCGATCTCTGCGTAATCGCCGTCGGTCAGTCCCGACGTGCCGATGACGACGTGGGCACCATGTTCGAGCGCGGCCAGAACGTTGACTTTGGCGACGTCAGGCGTCGTGTACTCGACGAACACGTCACATGGATGCGCGAGTGCTTCCTGCGTGGATCCGTAGATCTGGCAGTTGATTCGCGGTTCACCCAGTACGTCGCCAAGGTGACGACCGGCGTTCGCACGCGATATCGCGGCGCTCAGCACCACGTCGGGCGAGTCGGGAATGGCACGCGCCAACTCTGATCCAGCCCAACCCGTCGCTCCCGCGAGACACACCGTGATCCGTTCTGCCATCGTGATCGGCAGTGTTGCGCGAACGAACGGCTCATGCAACCGAACGCGGTCTTGCCGACGTGATGCGTCCTTCCCCCTGCTTCCACTTCGCTTTGCCGAGCCACGACTCCAGCACGGTGCGCAACGCGTTCATCATCGGCCCGGCGGGTTGCGCCGTTGTCTGCACCAGATCGATGTCCTCGGAATACCGCGCGGGCGGCCGG
>CAYRAE010000543.1:0-2491 GCA_964422175.1 uncultured Luteitalea sp.
TACGGGATCTTCCGGTACCTTTACCTGGTCCATCGCCGCAGCCAGGGCGGCAGTCCGAGCGAGCTGCTGCTCGCCGACCGCCCGCTGCTGCTGTGCGTGGCCCTCTGGGGCGCGACGACTGTCGCGCTGATCTACCATCCGTGGGCACTCGCCCGATGAGCCGCCACGCCGGCGCCCATCGGGGCGAGGTGTCCTGAGCGTCACCTGCCATGCCCGAGTTTTCCGTGCGCGCCGATTCAGTGAACGTCGAGGAGATCATGCGGCAGATCCGTGCCCGCGTGAAGGAGAAGCGCGGCGCCGACTACACCGAGGACGAGATCAAGGAGCTCGCCGCCGTCAAGCTGGAACGGTTCCTCGATCCCCTGGCCGTGCGATCGGGGCTGCTCGAGGAATACCGGAACCAGCGCGGCGTGACGACGCTGCTGGACATCGAACCGGCGCCCGACCAGTACGGCTTCGACGACGAGTCGATCTACGAGTCGTCGCGCGGCGCGGCGGGCAGGATGCTGCGCAAGCTGCGCAAGCTGCTGAACCCGCTCCTGAAGATGTTCTTCAATCCGAATCCCGTGATTCGCGTGCTGAACATGCAGACCGCGCTGAACGGCTACTACTCGCGGTCGATCGCGCGCGTGAGCAGCCGCGAGGCGCTGAACTTCGAGGTGCTCAACAACCTCGTCGTGGAGCTCACGCGACTCAGCATCGAGAACCGCAACCTCAAGATGCGGGTCGAGTCGCTCAACACGCGCCTGGACTTCTCCGAACGTCGCGCGCGCGCCCTCGAAGGCGTGGTGCAGTACAAGGCAGGCGCGTCGCCCGTCTCGCTCACCACGCTCGATCCCGTGGACGACGCGAGCCTTGCGCCGGAAGATGCCGACAAGGTCGGGCGGCGGCGGCGACGGCGGCGCGGGCGGCGGCGCGGCCCCGGCGGCGACGGCGGCGGTGAAGGTGGCGCTGCCGAGAGCGGCGGCGAGGGTCAGGCCGACGAGGGTGGTGCGGCGCGCGATGACGCTCCGCGTGCCGAGACTCCGTCTGCGGGCGCCGGCGGCGCCGATCCCGTCGCGCCGTGAAGCTCGGGATCGTCGTCCAGCGGTACGGGGCCGACATCAACGGCGGCGCCGAGCAGCACGCACGCTACATCGCCGAGCGGCTGTCGCGGAAGCACGACGTCGAGGTGCTCACCTCGTGCGCGCGCGACTACGTGACGTGGCGCAACGAGTACCCGGCCGGCGAGGAGTCCATCGGCCGCGTGCGCGTGCGGCGCTTCGAGGTGTCGCGCGAGCGCGATCCCGACGAGTTCGGCCGTGCGTCGTTCCAGGTGTTCGACCGCGAGCATTCCATCGCCGACGAACTGGCATGGCTCGAATCGGAAGGGCCCACCAGCCCGGCGCTGGTGTCGCACATCGCCTCGAACGCGTCAGCCTACGATTACCTGTTCTTCTTCAGCTACCGCTACCACCACAGCTACCACGGCATCAGGGCGGCGGCCGACAAGGCCATCCTCGTGCCGACGGCGGAGCGCGATCCGGCGATCGGTCTCGGCATCTTCCCGCCCGTGTTCCGCGGCGTGCGCGCCATCATGTACAACTCGCACGAGGAGCAGGCGATGATCCGCGCGGTCTCGGGCAACGAGGCCGTGCCTGGCGTGGTGGTGGGCGTCGGCTCCGACATCGCGCAGCAGGCCATCGCCGAACGCTTCCGGCGCACGTACGACATCCGCGGGCCGTTCGTCCTCTACGTCGGCCGGATCGACGAGAACAAGGGCTGCCGCGAACTGTTCCAGTTCTTCCAGCAGTACCTCTTCACGAGCCGGCGTCCGCTGCAGCTCGTGCTCGCGGGCAAGGCGCTGCTGCCCATCCCCGATCATCCGATGGTGCGCCACGTCGGCTTCATCTCCGATCAGGACAAGTACGACGCGCTCGCCGCCTGCGAGGCGCTGATGATGCCGTCGTTCTACGAGAGCCTGTCGATGGTGGCCATCGAGGCCTGGGCGATGGGTAAGCCTGTCCTTGCCAACGCCCGCTGCGACGTCCTGCAGGGGCAGTGCCTGCGCAGCAACGCCGGCCTCTTCTACGACGATGCGCGCGAGTTCGCCGAGACGCTGCACGTGCTCACGAGCAACAGGTCGCTCGCGCGGGCCCTCGGCGAGAACGGGCGCCTGTACTTCCGCGACAACTACGCGTGGCCGGTGATCGACGCCCGCTACGACGCGATGCTCGCGCAGCTGGCGCAATCGCCGGCGGGCCACGGGATCGAGCCGCTGCCCGGCTGGTTCGCGCGGCGGCGCGCCACGCTGCCACCGGCACGCGAGGTGCTGGCGGGCATCCCGTCTGGTCCGGCGCCTCGTCCGGCCGTCACCGGCGCCCGAACGCGCCCCGAAGGTCCGCCGCGAGGTGGACGGGGCGGCATGCGTCGGCGCCACCAGGGCGGACGACCCGACGCGAGACAGGGGCGCTGAGATGGCTGTGGTCCACCAGGTGCTGGCCACGCTCGG
>CAYRAE010000544.1:0-2489 GCA_964422175.1 uncultured Luteitalea sp.
GCCGGTTGCCGGGTTGCCCGTTGCCGGTCTCTACCTCTTCTCTCCCAGACTGATCAGGTTCGCGACGATGCGGTAGGCGCCGGGGACTCCGGCGGGGAGCTCGCGGAACCAGGAGTAGGCCGAGTAGACGTAGTGCCCCTTGCCGAGGCGGGCGTATACGAGACCGCCCTTCTGCTCGGTGTCCCACGGGTCGTGGCTCTCCAGCAGCGGCGTGTACTGCGCGTCGAACGTCTGGAAACCGTAGGCGTTGCGTTCCTGCTTCCAGCCGAGGAAATCGTCCTGCGTGATGCGGTTCGGCGTGGTGAACACCGGGTGCGTCGGCTCGAGGATCGTCACCGGCGCCTCCTCGTCCGTCACGCGCGAGCCGATCTCGGCCGGGAACGGCGCGAGTTTGCGCTGCGTGTACACCTCGCGCTGCTCCTGCACGATCATCGTGCCGCCCGCGCGCACGTAGTCGAGCAGGCGATCGTGGTTGGCCACGAAGTCGGGCCGCACCTCCGCCGCGCGTACGCCCACCATGATCGTGTCGTACTTCGAGAGGTCGCCCGACGCGACGTCGGTCGGCGTGAGTGGCGTCACCGTCACGCCGAGGCGTGCGAGACCGTCCGGCACTTCATCGCCCGTGCCCATGATGTAACCCACCGAAACCGGCGCCACGCGCACGTCCACCAGACGCAGATCCACGCGAGCCGGCTCGTACATGCGGTGCGTCTGGATGTGGGGGTATGCGATCGTGCGGAGCGATGTCGTATACGGCGCACGGCCGGCCACGGTGGCCTGCGCGGTGAACACGTAAGCTCCCTGTTTCACGTCTGCCGGCGGCGTCACCGTGAATGCCGCCGTCGCACTCTGCCCCGCCTGCTCGACGGCGAACGGGACGCTGCGCGGCTCCGATGACCATCCTGTCGGCAACTGCAGCGTCACGTCACCCGACTGCGAGACCGACGACAGGTTCTCCACCCGTACCGTCACAGGCTGCGGCGTCCTGGCGCGCTCGAGGGCCACCACGTCCATGCCCGGCGACACATGCACAGACAGCGCGGGCACCACCACGAACGGGCGGCGCAGTTCGCCGCGCACGGGATCGACGATGCGGAACTGCACCGGCACGACGACGTCGACCGGCGCGCCAGCAAGCGTGAGCTGCACCCGCCCCGTGGCCACAGGCGGCGCCAGCGGCGCGCCCATCGGCCCATCGTCTCTCCACACGAACACGTCACCGCGCGCTTCCGCCGCCGTCAACGGGCGTGCGCCTGGTGGCGGCGCGAGCCAGTACGGCTGCGTGACGGCTGCGTCGGCCGCCGCCGTCACGCTGAACGACCCCTGACGCGTCGGCTCCTCGCGGAGGAAGCGCGCCATGAACCCGCGGCCGCCGAACTGCGGCGCCTCGGCAAGCGACGACTGCCGCCATTCGCGCGGCAGATCGAGCGCCACGGTGCCGACAGTGGCGTCGGTGCCATCGGGCACGAACGCGCGGACGCTCACGCTCGCCGTCCCGCCCGGCACGATCGTCTCGCTCGTGGCCAGCGCCTCGACGTGAACGCCCGACGCGTGCAACAGCGCGTCCTCGTACTGCCGGATCTCGTGATCGAGCAGGAACACCGCTTCGGCCTTCGCGTCGGCCGGCGCGGTCAGCCCGGCAACAGCGGTACGCGCCGCACGGGCCGCGGCGAGCCCGCGCGCGAGCGTCGGGAGGATACGCGCGGGTTGGCGCACGTCGACGGTGGTCAGCGCCTCGCGCGCCGCCGCGTCCATCACCGACAACTGCGATGCGAGCGCGCCATCGGGCAGGCCCGCGAGCTTCGCGAGTCCGACGATCGACGTATCGATCCCGTCGAACACGGAGCGCTCCTGTTCGACCTTCGGCACCACGCTCTCGACGAGGCGGAGTCCCGTCGACTGCGGACCGTGCAGCAGCGCGCCGCCCATCTCCTGCGTCTTGTGCTGCGAGCGCCCCTCAGACGCGATCTGCGCGTAGGTGCGCCCGAGCGCCGGATCGAGCACACCCGTCGGCACGGTGATCGTGGGCGGCTGCGGCTGGTTCGGCCCGAACCGCATGCCCACGTACAGCTTCTTCACCTGCCATGGTCGAAGGCCTGCGGCGATCTGGTCGGGAAAGCGCGCCGGATCGGCAGCCGCCTGCACGGCGAGCGGCGTCAGGAAGCCCGCGAACTGGTGATTGCCGTGGCCGTCGGCGGGGGTGCCGCTGAACCGCGACGCGACGACGAGTGGCCGGTACGTGCGGAGGACGCGCACCATGTCGGCCAGCGGCACGTCGCGTCCGCCCCACTTCCGCTCGGTCTCGGGCATGTTCACCGTGTAGCCGAAGTCCACCACGCGCGTGAAGAACTGCTCCCCGCCGTCGAGCGCGCGCGCCTGCAGCAGTTCTTCCGTGCGGATGACGCCGAGCGCCTCGTAGAACTCGGGGCCGAGCACGTTCTGGCCGCCTTCGCCGCGATTGAGCGAGAGGTACGCCACGCGCGCATGGT
>CAYRAE010000545.1:0-2477 GCA_964422175.1 uncultured Luteitalea sp.
CACCGCCTCGCTCACCGTGCGGCCTGCTCGGTATGCGCGGAAGGTCCGCGACTTCAACTCGACGGATCCGCGACCCGCGCGCGGCATCCTGCGCCCCGTGTTGTCGCCGGATGGAACTCGCCTTGCGTTCGCCGCGCTGGGCGACATCTGGATCCAGCCGAGCGACGGCACGCCCGTTCGCGTGACGGACGATGAATACGTCGATACGGATCCGGCATGGTCGCCTGACGGTCGGTCGCTGGCGTTCTCGTCCGATCGCGCCGGTTCGATGGATGTGTGGGTACGCGACCTCGCGACGGGGCAGGAGCGCCGCCTCACCTCGTCGACCGACGCGGACATGGCGCCGGTCTGGTCGCCCGACGGTCGCTGGATCGCGTACGTGAGCAATCAGGCGTACGAGCAGGGCGAACTGCACGTGGTGCCGGCGGCCGGCGGTCCGTCCAGGCGCCTGCGCGATCGTGCGTTCGGCGTGGGATATCCCTCGTGGACGCCCGACGGCTCGCGCATCGTCGTGTCGGCCATCAGGCCGTACTCTGCGCGATACAGGGAAGCCACCAATTACGCGTGGTCCGTGCCCGTCGACGCAGGACAGCCCGACCTGCTCATTCCGCAGCCGCACGTTGCGGCGGGCAAACGCGCGGGGGATGGCCCCGCGGTGTCTCCGGATGGTCGGCGGTGGGCCTTCGTTGTCGACGGCCAGCTGCACGTGCAGGCGCTCGACGCGCAGGGACGCCCGTCGGGTGCGCCGGTGCGCGTGGCTGAGGAACAGGCAGACAGCATCAGCTGGGCCGGTCCCGATCGCCTGCTGTATCTGTCCGGCGACGCGGTGCGGCTCGCGCGCCTCGACGGCACGCCGCCCACGACGATCGCGATCCCGTTGACGTGGCGGCGTCGGATCCCCGAAGGGCGCCTCGTCGTCCATGCCGGTCGTCTCATCGACGCCGTGTCATCGGAGCCCCGTTCCGACGTCGACATCATCGTCGACAGGCATCGCATCACGGCGATCGTGCCGCACGACGGCGCGCATCACGCGGGACGCGTGATCGACGCCAGCGGGCGGACCGTCTATCCCGGCCTCATCGAGGGCCACGCGCACACGCTCATCGAGCACGGCAGGAACTTCGGTCTCGTCCACCTGGCGTACGGCGTCACGAGCGTGCGCGACGTGGGCGGTCTGCCGTACGACGAACTGGAGAGTCGCGAGGCGATCGACGCGGGGCGGCGTGCCGGCCCACGCCTGTTCACGACCGGCTATCTGCTCGACGGGATACGTCCCTACTACCCGATGGCGTCACCCTCGTCCAGCGCGGCGGCCGTCGATCGGGAACTGGAACGCGCGCGCCGCCTCGACTACGACACGTTCAAGACGTACGTGCGCCTGCCCGACACGCTGCAGCGTCGCGCGATCGAGGGTGCCCATCGGCTGGGCATCCCGATGTCGTCGCACGAGATCTATCCGGCGGCACTGTCGGGTGCAGACAGCGTGGAGCACACCGGCGCCACGAGCCGTCGCGGATACTCCACCAAGCAGTCGCTGGCCGGGCGTGCGTACGAAGACGTGATCCGGATCGTCGCCGGCGCGCGCATGACGCTGACGCCGACGCTCGCGCTCGGCGGGTTCCAGGTGGCAGCCAATGAAGACGTGTCGCTCATCGACGATCCGCGCTGGCTCGCCCTGCAGCCGGCGTGGACCGATGCCACGGTGCGTGCGCGTCGCGGAGCCGCGTCGCGGCGACGCGCCGAGCTGACACCGGCCCAGCGCACGGTGCGCGCGCTGCACGAGGCCGGCGTGCGGATCATCGCGGGCGTCGATTCGCCGCTGTCGCCCTACGGGACGTCGCTGCACGTGGAACTGCAGGACTACGTGGCGGCGGGCCTCACCCCTTTCGAGGCGATTCAGACCGCCACACGCAACACGGCGGACCTGCTCGGCGCCGGACGCGATCTCGGCACGCTCGAACCGGGCAAACTCGCCGACATGGTGATCGTCGACGGCAATCCGCTCGAGCGGATCGCCGACACCCTGCGCGTTCGGGTGGTGGTGAAGAACGGCGAGGCGTTCGACGTCGACGAGCGAACAGGCGCGGTGACGCCCCGGCCTACGCCGTGACCTGCTCGTCGATCGCGCGCCTCACGGCGTCGTAGTCGTTGGGCAGCTCGATCGGCGTGTTGGCGAGCCGCGCGTCGATGCCCTCGAGCTGACGCGTGTGGTACTGGAGCTTGAAGTCGCTGAACTTCAGCCCGTTGGCCGTCGACACGACCACCACCTTCTGGTCTCGCGTCACGTCGCCGCGGGCCACCAGTTTCTCCAGCACGGCCAGCGCCACGCCCGTGTGCGGGCAGTTGAACATGCCCGTGCGATCCGCGCGCGCCGACGCATCGGCCAGCTCCGCTTCGGTCGCCTGCTCGACGATGCCGTCGTAAGCCTGGAGCGTACGTATCGCCTTACGTATCGAGACGGGATTGCCGATCTGGAT
>CAYRAE010000546.1:0-2476 GCA_964422175.1 uncultured Luteitalea sp.
GACTGCGCGTGCGCCCCGAGGGGAATGTCGACGGGAAGCGCGAGCAGGCGCGCGAAGGAGCGGCGGTAGTCGGTCGCGATGCCTGGATAGGAGGGATCCTTGACGAGGCGTGTACCAGGATTGACGAAGGTACTTCCCGCGAACACCACACGGTAGGCGCGTCCACCCTCATCCACCGTCATCGTCCATGTCGTCGTGCCGGGCGTGTGGCCGGGGGTGTGTACGGCTGTCAGCGACACGCCGCCGAGCGACACGACATGGCCGTCCTCGATCACCTCATCGACCGCGACCGACGGGAAGTGGAAGTCCTTGCGCGGGCCGAAGAGGTAGTCTGCCGCTCCACCTGACGCGAGAATCTTCTCGTCGCCTTTCATCACGACCACACGCGCGCCCGTCGCCGCCTTCAGGTGCGCGTGCGTACCCACGTGGTCGAAGTGCGCCTGCGTGGTGAGCAGTACCTTGACATCGGAAGGCTTGAAGCCTGCCGTCTCGATCGCACGCACGATGTCAGGGCCGGAGACGGGGGTCGCCCCATCGATGAGGACGTGTCCTGCCGGCGTGGCGATCAGATACGCCGCCAGGCCGTACGTGCCCACGTAGTGGATGGGTCCGACGATGTGCGCCGGGGGTGTGGGTTTGCGCCAGCCATCCGGGTCGTTGCTCGTCTGAGCGGCTGGTGTCGACGGAAGCAGCCCCCCACACGAAAGAGCCAGGAGCGACAGGAGGAGCAGGCGAGCGGAACGCATGGAGACATTGTGGACTACGACCACGGTGTAGCTGCCGGACTTTGTCCGGCAGTCGAGGGTTCACTGACCGCCGGACAAGTCCGGCGGCTACACGTTCGAGGAGGATGAATCCGGTGTTCCTGCTAGATTGTTCCCATGCGACGGCTTCTGGTCGGGTTCGCGGTGGCGGCGGTGGTCGTGGCGGGGCTGACGATGCGGCCGCGGGCGCAGCCGTCGCAACCGCCCGCGCAGCAGGGCGCCGCAGCGCAGCCGGACGAGTCGCGTCAGCCGACCTTCCGCGTCGAAGCGAACTTCGTGCGCGTGGACGTGTATCCCACCAACGCGAAGGGCGAGCCGATCACCGACCTCACGGCCGACGACTTCGAGGTGCTCGAAGACAACAGCGCGCAGGCCATCACGCAGTTCGAGCGCGTGGCCGTCTCGACGACGACGGCGCGTGAGGAACGGCGCGATCCCGTGAGCGCCGACGATGGGCGGCGGCAGGCGGCCGATCCGCGCCGCCGCGTGTACGTGGTGTTCCTCGACACGTGGCACACGACGTTCGAAGGCGCCGTGCGCGCGCGGCGGCCGCTCGTGAACATGCTCGAACGCCTGATCGGGCCCGACGACCTCTTCGCCGTGATGACGCCCGACATGGATCCGCGCCACATCACGTTCGCGCGGCGCACCGAGACCATCGAAGACATGCTCACGCGGAACACGCGCTGGGGACAGCGCGACAGCATCGTCCGCGAGCATCCGGAAGAACAGCAGATCGAGATGTGCTTCCCGGAAGGCATGCCGCGCTGTCAGGGCGGCAGCCCGCGCGCCAACGACGGGGTCGCCGCGCAATTGATCCGTCGTCGTCGCGAAACGGAAGTGCTCGATGCGCTCGAGGGGCTCGTTCGCTATCTCGGCGGCGTACGCGAAGAGCGAAAGGCGCTCATCGCCGTGACGAGCGGATACCAGATGTTCGAGCCGAAGCCCGAGCTGCTCGCGCGCGAAGATTGCGAGCGACCGCCAACGCTCGGCACGCCGGGTACCGGACCGGACGGACGCGTGACGTCCAATCGCGGACGGCTCCAGTCGGGCCCCGTCGGCGCGATGTCCACGGCCGACTGCCAGGCGACCGCGATGAAGTACGCGATGCTGAACCACAGGCAACGCTTCATCGCGCTCACGCAGGACGCCAACAGATACAACGTGTCGTTCTATCCGTTCGACACACGCGGACTCGCGGCGATGGATTCGAACCTGGGCGATCGCGACGAGCGCATGGTGAACGACCGCGGCGAGTGGTTCAACCGCCAGGACGGCAACAGGCCCGGCACGCTGGGCGGGGACATGACGCTGCTCGACACGCGCCTCGACTCGCTGCGCCTCCTCGCCGACAACACCGACGGCCTCGCGGTGATCAACACCAACGATCTCGAGGGCGGCGCGGCGCGTATCGTGCGCGACCTGTCGTCGTACTACCTGCTCGGCTACTACTCCGCCAACGAGAAACTCGATGGCAAGTGGCGAACGATCACGGTACGCGTGAAGCGGCCCGGCGTGCAGGTGCGCGCGCGGCGCGGCTATCGCGCGCTGCGCGCCGAAGACGTGGCCGCGATGACGGCGGCGAGCGCAGCGGCGGAGGGTGGAGCCGGCGACGCAGCAGCGGCGGCGGAAGGCGCACTCATGGCGTCGGCGCTGGGATCGGTGGCGGGCCTGCGCGCCGACCAGCCGTGGCACACGCGCGCCGCGTACTT
>CAYRAE010000547.1:0-2468 GCA_964422175.1 uncultured Luteitalea sp.
GCATCGTCAATCTGGACAAGCTGACGTATGCGGGCAATCCCGAGAACCTGGCGGGGTTGCAGGGCAGCGATCGACATGAGCTGGTGCGAGGGGACATCGGCGACCGCGAGCTGGTGGGCACGCTCCTGCGCGCGCATGCGCCGGTGGCGGTGGTCAACTTCGCCGCGGAGAGTCACGTCGACAGGTCGATCTCGGGTCCGGCCGCGTTCGTCGAGACCAACCTCGTGGGGACGTTCGCGCTGATCGACGAGGTCAAGGCGTACTGGACGTCGCTCGAAGGCGAGGCCCGCGACGCGTTCCGCTTCCTGCACGTGTCGACCGACGAAGTGTACGGCTCGCTCGGCGTAGACGATCCGGCGTTCTCGGAGACGACCCCGTACGCGCCGAACAGCCCGTACTCGGCGTCGAAGGCGGGTTCCGATCACCTGGTTCGCGCGTACCACCACACGTACGGCCTGCCCACACTGACGACGAACTGCTCGAACAACTATGGGCCGTACCAGTTCCCCGAGAAGCTGATCCCGCTCGTCATCCATAACGCACTCGCCGGCAAGCCGCTCCCGATCTACGGCGATGGCTCCAACGTACGCGACTGGCTGCACGTGCAGGACCACTGTTCCGCGATCGTGCGCGTGCTCGAGGCCGGGCGCCCGGGCGAGACGTACAACGTCGGCGGCGACAGCGAGCGCCGCAACCTCGCCGTGGTCCACACGCTGTGCGGCATCCTCGACGAGCTCGCGCCGCGCACCGAGGGACGGTACGCCGACCTCATCACGTTCGTGCGCGACAGGCCAGGCCACGATCATCGGTATGCGATCGACCCGACGAAGATCCGCACGGAACTGGCGTGGGAACCCTCGCACACCTTCGAGTCGGGCATGCGCCAGACCGTGCAGTGGTACCTCGATCACCAGGACTGGGTCCAGCACGTGACCAGCGGCAGCTACCGCGACTGGATCACCACGCAGTACGGCGGGTGAACAGGCAGGCCGGGCTCGGAGAGCCGGCCCTACCCACGGCCGTTCGCTCCAGTAGATGAGGCGTTCACGAGCGCGGCGATCAGGATCGGCTCCTCGGACTCGGCCACCGTTCGCAGGTCCACGCACACGTCATCGTCTTCGATGCGCGCGATGACAGGGGTGGGTTGTTCGCGCAGGCGGGCGAGGAGCCTGTCGGGCGATGACGATGGCACGCGGATCAGCGTGGTCGCGAACGTGGCACCAGGAGTTGCCCCGCCGCCGATGGTCGACTCCCCAGGGCCCAGCTCACATGGCACTCCGCCGTCGGCGAGCCGCGTGGCCACCGTGGACGCTCGCGCCGCGAGCGTGTCGGGACTCGTGGCCAGCATGCGCATCACGGGCACGGCCTGCGCGGCGCGTCCGCTCGTGAACGCGCGCAGCGTCGCGTCGAGCGCCGCGTACGTCAGCTTGTCGGCACGTACCGCCCGCATCAGCGGGTGACGACGGATCCGATCGACCAGCACCGAGCGTCCGGCGATGATGCCGGCCTGCGGTCCGCCGAGCAGCTTGTCACCGCTGAACGCTACGAGATCGACGCCGGCCCCGATGCTGGCGCGGACAGCGGGTTCACGCGCGAGCACGGTCCGGACGTCGGCGGAGAATGCGTCGGCCGCGAACAGATCGAACCCGAGCCAGCCTGAACCCGCGTCTTCGATCAGGGGAATCGTGAAGCGCTGCGCGAGCGCCGTCAGCTCCTGCACGTCCGGCCGTTCGGTGAACCCGTCCATGCGGAAATTCGACGGATGCACGCGCAGGATGGCGGCCGTGCGATCGGAGATGGCGGCCGCGTAGTCGGCGGCACGCGTCCGGTTGGTCGTGCCGACTTCGCGCAGGACGGCACCCGACCCGCGCAGGATGTCGGGGACGCGAAAGCCTCCGCCGATCTCCACGAGCTCGCCACGACTGATGATCACCTCACGTCCGGCGGCCAGTGCCGCGAGCGTCAGGGTGAGACCGGCTGCCGTGTTGTTGGCGATGAGTCCGGCTTGCGCACCTGTCGCCTCGCGCAGCACCGCGTCGAGATGCGTGTGGCGAGAACCGCGCTGTCCCGTCACGATGTCGAACTCGAGCGTGCTGTAACCGTGGCCGGCGAGACGTATCGCGGCAAGCGCCTCGTCTGCGAGGGGGGCGCGTCCGAGGTTCGTGTGCAGGATCACGCCCGTGGCGTTGATCGCGGCCCTGAGCGACGGCTCGCGTGACGCGAGGAGGGACGCGTCGAGACGTTCGATCAGCAGGGCCGTGGCCTCATCTCGGGTGGCGAGGTCGGGGCCCGTGTCGTCGAGGAGCGAGGCGCGCAGCCGGGCGATCTCCGCGTCGAGCGCCTGGCGCACGCGCCTGTCGCCGTGCTCGCCCGCGAGGCGCTGCACGGCCGGCAGTCCGAGCAGATGGTCCACCGCGGGGATCACGCGCGCTCGCGACACGCGCGAATGCTACCATTCCCCCTCGGGG
>CAYRAE010000548.1:0-2466 GCA_964422175.1 uncultured Luteitalea sp.
CAGATCAACCTCGGCAACTTCTGCTGCCCTGCGTACGTCGCAGAGATGCTGCAGATTGTCCACCGCAACTTCCGTCAGAACCAGGGGACGCGCGGCAGCACCGTCATGCGCTTCGTCATCGATCGTCAGGGCACGCTGAGCAACGTGTCCGTGGCGCGGACGAGCGGGAATTTCCTGCTCGATCAGGCGGCCACGCGTGCGCTGATGCTGACCAAACTGCCCTCGCTCCCGGCCGAGTACACCAACCCCACGCTTACGGTGAACCTGGAGTTCAACTTCATCCCATGATTCGAGCCCCACGCACTCTCGTGATGGCGGGCCTCGGGGCCCTTGTTTCCACCGCGCTGATGGTTGCCGCACCACAGGGCCGCCAGGTACCGGCCTCGCAGCAGCCGTCCCCGACCGCTCCTCCGGCGTCGCAGCCGCCTGCTCCGCCCCCGCCGACGCAGCAGCCCACCGAGATCAGCACGGGGTTCACCGTTGGCGGCGGTGCCGCGCCGAAACTCGCCGTACCGAACTTCATCGCGGGCTCCGCCGATCTCAAGGCCCCTGCCGATCTGATCGGCCAGGTGCTCTGGGACGACCTGCGGTTCGAGCGTGAGTTCGACCTCATCCCGCGCGCGAGCTATTCAGCCATCACGCCGGCCACCTCCTTCGAGACGGTGAACTTCGGGCAGTGGAAGGAACTGGGCGTCGACTTCGTCGTGATCGGCGCGGTCCGGCAGAACGCCTCGAGCCTGACGGTGCAGGTGCGCATGTTCGACGTGGCCATGCAGCGAAGCGCGTGGGCCAAGGAATACACGGCGTCTGCCAGCAATCCACGGTCGTTCGCCCACACGATCGCAGACGAACTGCACATGGACACGCGCAAGCTGTCGGGCGTGGCGCGCACGAAGCTGGCCTTTGCCAGCGATCGCGACGGCGAGAAGACGCGCGGTCCCATCGAACAGCGCAACATCAAGGAGATCTATATCTCCGACTACGACGGGGAGAGCCAGCGTCGCGTGACGGTCAACCGGTCGCTCGCGATCAATCCGAGCTGGTCGCTCGACGGCCGTGCGATTGCCTACACCTCCTATCGCCGCGGGTACCCCGACGTCTACGTGTCGTACATCTATCAGGGCAAGATGGATCAGCCGGCGGGCGGCACCGAGATCATCCACAACTTCCTGCCGGCGTTCTCGCCCGACGGGAATCGCATTGCGTTCATGACCAATCGCGACGGCAACATGGAGATCTACACGGTCAATCGTGACGGGTCGAATCTGCGGCGCGTGACGCGTCATCAGGGCAACGATTCGACGCCCACCTGGTCGCCGGCGGGCAACCAGATCGCCTTCACGTCCGACAGGTCGGGCCGGCCGCAAATCTACTTCGTCGACGCCGACGGGATGGGCCAGCCGCGACGCATCACGAGCGAGACGTGGGCCGACCGCGCGACGTGGTCACCGGCGCCGTACAACGAGATCGCGTACGCCGGCCAGACGGGGCCCGGTTTCGACATCAAGATCTTCAACCTCGAACAGGGTCAGGTCCGCACCATCACCGATGGGACGGGCAGCAACGAGAGTCCCTCCTGGGCTCCGAACGGCCGTCACCTCGCGTTTGCCTCGACGCGCGCGGGGCGGTCCCAGATTTTCACCATCGCCCGCGACGGCAGGGACCTGCGTCCGGTCACCCGGTCGGGCAACAACGTGCAGCCAAGCTGGTCGCGCTGAACCACGTTCCGCGATCGAAGGAGACGTCCCGCATGTCCGCTCGCCTCGTCCGACTCATTGCTCTGCTCCTGGTGGTCGTTGCCACCACGTCCGCGTGCAGCCGCAAGAAGCCTCCCGTCGCCAGGCCGACTCCCCCGCCGCCGTCGACAGGCGTGCAGACGGGCAACGTCCCGCCTCCGCCGCCGGAGCCCATCGCGGAGCCCGAACCGCCTGTGGCCTCGGTGCCATTCGAGCCCGGGATCTCGGGCACGTCGGTGGACTACAACACGCGGTCACTCGACGAGTTGAACCGCGAGAGCCCGCTGCAGCCGGTGTTCTTCCTGCTCGACAGTTCCGACATGGTCGGCGAGACGCAGGCCACGCTCCAGAAGAACGCCGACATCCTCAAGCAGTACCCGAGCTGGGTCGTCACGATCGAAGGGCATTGCGACGAGCGTGGCACCGCCGAGTACAATCTGGCTCTTGGTGAACGCCGAGCGCAGTCGGCCCGTGCGTATCTGATTTCTCTCGGGATTCCGGCCAACAGGCTCAAGACGGTGTCCTACGGCAAGGAGTTCCCGTTCGATCCCGGTTCGAACGAAGAGGCGTGGGCGAAGAACCGTCGAGCGCATTTCGTGGTCACCAGCAAATAAGGACGTACACCCATGACGCGCATCATGATCGGCGCCCTGACAGGCGCCCTGCTCGTGGGCCTCGCGCAGCCGGCCCGCGCCGCCAACCGCGAGCACCAGCAGTTGATGGCCGACAT
>CAYRAE010000549.1:0-2464 GCA_964422175.1 uncultured Luteitalea sp.
GCGTGCCGATTGACAGGACGGAGACACGTGTCGTGACCCAGGAATGCCCGATGTGTGGAGACTCGATGCGCCTCGAGCCCGTCGAACAGATCAATCGCATCGCCGGAACGATGCAGACGTCGATGCGCCACATCCTCGAGTGGCGCTGCCCCGATTGCGACTACTTCGAGGAAGTCGACGGCGAACTGGAGAACCTCTCACCCGAACTCCAGGCGTGGATTGACCGGGAGTGATCTGAAGGCTCGCGGCTCAGGGCTGACGGCTGACGGCTTACGGCTTACGGATCAGGGCTCGTGCATTCCCGGCATTCCCGGCATTCCGGACGTTCGTCATTCGTCATTGATCATTCGTCATTCCCGAATGGGAGCTCCTGCGCTGTCATCGGCGCGGGCTCTCGCGTGGCGTACACCAGACGCCCGCGCACGTCGGCGCCAGGGTACATCGTGCGCACCGCGTCGACGTACAGGTCCAGCTGACGCCGATGCGACGGCCGCTGCTGTCCCGTCTTGAACTCCAGGACAAGCAGACCGCCGTCCACCGGCACCAGGCAATCCACGGTTCCGCGCACCACGCGCACGACATCGCCATCGTCGATACGGCATGCGATCGGGACCTCGAAGCGCGCACGCGGTGACGCCAACGCCAGTCGCAACCCCTCCTCACGCCACACGCCCTGGACGAGCGCGACGACGTCATGTGCGAACGCGTCGACATCGCCCACGGCCACCTGCTCGTCGGCGCCCAGATCGGCCCTCGCGCGCGCGAGCAGGGTCGGCACGCGATCGTGCACGTCTGCGTGCGCGAGCAGCCGATGAACGGCGCGCCCCGTCACCAGGTCGGCGTCGAGGACAGGTACCGCTTTCCTGCAGTCCGGCTGCCCGGTGTTCGGCGACGCGGATCCGGCGCGCGTGGCCAACTCCGTGACGCGCGTGCGAGAAGTGCCGCCACCGGTCACGAGCGGCTGCAGGGATACGGGGATGTCCTCGGACACGGGCACCGGCACATGGCGCGGCTCCACGCTAACGGTATCCCTGCGCGCATTCGGGCACACGCGCAGGCGGTGAAGGTGCGTCCCTCCAGCCCACGTGACATCCTCCGCGCCCTCGAGCGCCGTCGCGAACGTGTCCAGCAGCGATGGCGGGCACACGCTCGCAAGACTGCCCGGACCCGCGACGATGCGGCCCCGCTTCTGCGCGGGCGCGCTCAGATACAGTCGCTCGCGCGCGCGCGTCACCGCCACGTACATGAGCCGCTTGCTCTCCTCCTTGTCGCGAACCTGCTCGGCTGCCGTCGCGCCCGGCTCGTAGCGCGCCACGCCGACGATCGGGTCCTCGCCGCTGTCGCCGGCCAGCACGCGCAGCGGCGGCGGGAAGCCGCCAGTGCCGCGCGTCATGTTGACGAGGAAGACGATCGGGAACTCGAGTCCCTTCGACGCGTGCACGGTCATCAGCGTGACGGCACCGGCAGCGTCGACGGCCGCGTTGGACTCATCGCCCGCCGACAGGCGATCGACATGCGCCGCGATTCGCGCCATCGTCGCGTAGCCGCGATTCTGGATGCGGCGGACGAGGCCGCGGAACTTCTTGACGTTCTCGCGCGCCTGCGCCTGCCGGTGGCCGCGGAGCGTCACGGCATGGGCCGACGCCGACAGGACGTGGTCCAGCACGTCGGCCGGCGGAAGGCGATCGACGAGGGCGACCCACCGCGGCCATGCTGCACGCACCTTCCCGAGGGCCAGACGATCGTCGTCCGAGAAACCGCCCTCGTCTGCGCCTGGCGTCCACACACGCGCCGCGAGATCGGGAGCCAATCGTCTCAACGCGTCATCAGAAAGCCCGACGAACCCCGACCGGAGGAAAGCCGCCGCTCGCAGGTTCGACTCGGGCGCCGCCAATGCCCGCACCAGCGCCACGAGATCCTTGATCTCGTCGGAGTCGCAGAAGCCGAGTCCCTTGTACACGTAGCTGGGAATCGCAGATGCAGACAGCGCCTTCTCGAATTCGCGGTGGCTTTCGCGCGATCGGAAGAGCACGGCGATGTCGCCAGGACGGACGCGCCGGGGCGCATCGGCACCGCGCTCGGTGACCACCCCTTCCTCGAGCAGACGCCCGATCTCCGCGGCGACCCCTGATGCGCACGCGTCGACGTCTTCGCCCACGACCAGACCGACTCGCGGCTCCTGCTCGCGTCCGACGACGTGTCCGGCGGGCAGGGGGAACCTGTCATCCTCGTCGTACCTGAACGCCACGGCGGCAGGCGCGCCGGGTGTCACCATGTCCGCGGCGAGGTCGTTGGCGAAGGCGAGCAGGTCCGGATGCGAACGGAAGCTCTGCGAGATCGCCTGGCGCGGCGCGCTGTCGGAGGCGAGGCCCTCGACGAACGCCACCGCCTCGTCGAGGAGTCCGACGTCGGCGTCGCGGAAGCGGTAGATCGACTGCTTGCGATCGCCGACGAGGAACAGCGA
>CAYRAE010000550.1:0-2463 GCA_964422175.1 uncultured Luteitalea sp.
TCGTGGATCGATCCGTTCACGCCGACGTGCTCGCAGAGCACCTCCAGCGACAGGCCGAAGTTGAACGAGCCGTAGCCGTGCGCGCGCGTGCGCTGGCGCTCGATGGCGAGCAGCGCCTCACGCGTGCGATCGGGTTGCACGCCGTACGCAGACAACCGCGTCGCGGTGCGCGCGATGACCGAATCGAAATGGACGTTGTTCTCCCACAGCGTGTCGTCGGCGTCGACAAAGAGCGTCAGGCCCGGCTGCACGCGACCTCCGGCGTGAGGCGCCCCGTCACGACGTCATCGCGTAGACGGCGATGTTGGCGGCGAACTTCGTGTTGTCCTCGCGGCGGAAGCGCTTGTTCTTCCAGTCGTAGTCCCATTCGCACCCGTAGTCCTTGTTGCTGTACAGCACGCCGAGCCGCCCCTGGTGCTCGATCCCGCGCAGGTAGTCGTGGACCATGTCGTCGCCGAAGCCATTGAGCTCGTGCGACGTCGTGGGTGGCGTGGAGAACGTGAAGAAACACCGGTAGAGGGGATGCGACTCCGGCAGCTTCGGCATCGCACCGGCCTTGCCGAACGTGGTCGCCATCTCCTGCTCGAAACTGCGGGCGTAGAGGCCGTCGATGTCGTGATTGCAGTCGTCCGAGAAGAGCAGACCGCCCTGCTCGACGTACGTGCGCAGGCCACGCCGCTCGCGCTCGCTGAACCGCACGAGCAGGTGGCCGGTCATGAACAGGAACGGGAACGCCGGCAGGTCCGTCGCGTCGGCCGTGATGACGACCTCGTCCCGATAGACGGGGATGGTCGTGTAGGTGAGGACGGCATCGAGGACGTTGGCGGCGACCTTGGGGTTGTAGTCCCAGTCGCCCGACGAGTAGCGCAATCGCGCGAAGACGAACTCCGAGGCCCGGGGCTGGGCCCGCGCCGCCGTCGAGGCCAGGCACGCCGCACCGGCCGACGCGACGGCCCCTCGCACGAACCCGCGACGACTCACCCGCACGCCGGGAATTGTAAATCGCCACGCGGCCGTAGTAGCGTGAAGGGCATCATGCCCCCGGCAGTAAACGTGTCCTCCCCCGCCAGGCGTACCCATTCATGGCAGCCGTGACGCCTGCCGGTTCGGCCCTTGCGGGCGCGCCCGTCGACGTCGACATCGCGGCGGCGGTCAAGGCGCACCTGGTCGCCGACGAGGGGGCGGCGGCCCGCGAGTTGTACGGCGAACTCGTGCGCCGGCACCAGCGGAAGGCCACGCGCATCGCGCTGTATTACCTGCGCGACACGGCCGAAGCCGACGAGGCCGTGCAGGACGCCTTCGTGAAGGCGTACACGCACCTGCGCGACTTCGAGTACGGCCGGTCGTTCGAGGTGTGGTTCACGCGCATCCTCGTCAACAGCTGCCTGGATCGCGTGAAGGCTCGCGGGCGTCGTGCCCGCTGGATGATTGCCGCAGACGATCTCGGCGACGCGAGTCCGCTCGAGCGCGTGTCGGCACCGCGGGAGTCGACGCCCGAAGCCCTGGCGCTCAGGCGCGAACGCGGGGTCCGGTTGATGGACGCGATCGAACGCCTGCCGGAGCGGCAGCGGACGGTGGTGTTGATGAGCCAGATCGAAGGCGCATCGACGCGAGAAGTGAGCGAGATGACCGGCTTGCGGGAGACGACCATCCGGGTACACCTGTTCAGGGCGCTGCGGCGGTTGCGCCTGCTGCTGGCCGACGATCCGGCCTTCCGGGCCGCATCGGCCAGGCATTGAGACGCCACACGATGTTCATGCTTCACACGCGCTGGTTCGGACCGTGGGCCCTGCCCCACCTGAGCGAGGAATCGCTCGTCGAACTCCATGCCCTGCTCGTCTCGGGCGAGCAGGCCCTGGCGGCGCGCTATCTCAGGCACCTGAAGCAGTGCGACGACTGCTCGGACCGGTTCGACGCCTTGCGCGATGACGCCGCCGCCCTGCGCCGCGACGTGACGGCCAGTGTGGAAGCGCTCATCACTCCGGCGCGGCTCGATCGCCAGTTCGACGTCATCATGCGTCGCCTCGAAGGGCACCCGGGGCGCATCCTGGCCTTCCCGCGTACCGCGCGTCATGAGGCGCCCGCACAGCCGCTCCGCCGCTGGCTGGCGATGGCGGCAGCCGCCGGCCTCGTCGTCGGCATTGGTGCGGGCCGGCTCATCGGGCCCGTCAACGGGCCCTGGACCGGTGCCGGTAAGTCCGATCCGGCAGCCGTCTGGCGCGCACACACCGAGGCCACGCGCCCGGTACCGGCTGCCTTCACCCAGGAAACCGACGAGCAGATGCTCGTCGAGATCGACGCGGCCATCACGCGGAGCCGGTCCAAGGAGTTCCGGGTGCTCGACGAACTCACGCCGCGGACGTCCGACGCCCGGGCTCGGACCGGACGCTAGTCGGCCAGCCGCCCCGAGACCGTATACTGATGGGTGGTGCCGCCACTCATCTTCCGCAAGGGACTCGACCT
>CAYRAE010000551.1:0-2456 GCA_964422175.1 uncultured Luteitalea sp.
AAGCGCGCGTGGCTGAAGGCCCGCGCCCTGCGCGAGGCGATCTCGCATGCCGTCGATCGCACGGCGTTCATCAACGCCGTCTACAGGGGCGCGGCCGTGCAGGTGTCGAGCATGATCACGCCCGGCAATCGCGCCTGGCACGCAGACACGCTCGCGCCGCGACCGTATTCGCTTGATATGGCGGCCACGCTGCTCGACTCGATCGGCGTCCGCGATCGCAACGGCGACGGCGTGCGCGAAGACGTCTACAACGCGCCCGCGCGCTTCACGCTGCTCGTGCAGCAGGGCCACACGATCAGGCAACGCGCGGCGCTGGTCCTCCAGGAATCGCTCGCGAAGGTCGGCCTGAAGGTGGAGATCGCCAGCCTCGACGCACGCGGATTGCAGGAACGCCTGCGGCAGGGTACGTACGAGGCGATGTACCACGGCCTGCCCGGATCGGACACGGACCCGTCGGGCCTGATGGAGTTCTGGCTGTCGTCGGGCGCGTTCCACCTCTGGAATCCCGGCCAGGCCACGCCAGCGACGCCATGGGAGGCCGAGATCGATCGCCTGATGACGCGTCAGCTTTCCATTACTGATGAGGACGAGCGGCGCGCGCTGGTACTGGAGGCGCAGCAGGTGCTCGACACGGAGCTGCCGGTGATCGTGTTCGCGGCACCGAACGTCACGGTGGCCACGAGCGGACGACTGGAACACGTGTCGCCGGGCCTGCTGTCGCCGGCAGTCCTCTGGAACGCCGCCGCGATCGGCGTGCGGTGAGCCGATGCGACGCGCGATCGCCGGACGGCTCGTCTTCGCGCTCGCGCTCGTCGTGCTCGCGTTCGTGGGTGCGTTCGTGCTCACGGCGCTGGCGCCCGGCGATGCGGTCGACGCCGGGTTGCGATCGACGCAATCAGTCGATGCCGAGCGCGCGCGCCTCGGACTCGACAAGCCCGTGCTCACGCGACTCGCGACGCGAGTGGCACGACTCGCCGTGCTCGACTTCGGTCGCTCCATCCGCTACGACCAGCCCGTGCTCACGCTCGTCCTCCAGCGGACCATCACGACGATGCAGACGGGGGCGGTGGCGCTGGGGCTGGCGCTGGTGATCGGGATTCCCGCAGGTGTGGCCAGCAGTCGCGCACGACGAACTGCAGTGCGTCGTGTGATCGCGGCGCTCTCGATCGCGCTGCTCTCCATTCCGGCGCTCGTCGTTGCGCTCGTCCTCGCCGTCGTGGCGTCGAGCGTCGGACTCACGTCGTGGATGGTGATGACGATCGCGCTCGCGCTGCCGGCGGCGGCACTCATCGAACGCCTGCAGTCACGCGCGATGGATGCCGTGCAGGGCGAGACATGCCTGCGGGCCGCACGCGCACGCGGCGTGCGCGAAGTGGCCGTCACATGGCGGCACGCGTGGCCACTGTCGCTGTCTGCCGTGCTCGGCGTGACGGGCATCATCGCCGGACACCTGTTGAGTGGCGCGCTCGCGATCGAGCTCGTGACGGCAAGGAGCGGGCTCGGCCTGCTGACGTACGAAGCGCTGATGGCGCGCGACGTCGAGCTCGCGGCCGGTTGCGCCGCGGCCGCCGCCCTCATCGTCGGACTGGCGACGCTGGCGGCCGACGTCGTGCAGCTCTGGGTCGATCCGCGGAGCGTGGCGTGATCACCGCGCGACGATGCGGCGTCGCGCTGCTCGCGATCGTGTGCATGTGCGCGATCGCAGCGCCATGGCTGTCGACGGGCGATGTCGCGACGCAGTACCCCGACTACGCCCTCGCGGGACCGTCGCTCGCGCGGCGCGACATGACCGAGCGCCTGCCGCCGACCTATCGCGCGCGCGACGAGCGCCTGCCGCTGGAATGGTTCGCCGGACGTCTCGTGCGCAGCGCCGATCCGCGCGAGCCGTTGCTGCCACTCGGCAGCGACACGCTCGGGCGCGATCAATGGACGCGCCTGCTCTACGGTGCGCGGTTGTCGCTGGGTCTGGCGGCCGTGGCGCTCGTCGCCTCGGTTGCGATCGGAACGCTGGTCGGGCTCGTCGCGGGACGACGAGCCGGATGGACCGACAGCGCGCTGATGCGCCTCGCGGACCTGTTCATCGCGTGGCCGGCGCTGTATGTCGTGCTCGTCCTGCGCGCGGCGCTGCCACTCACGCTGCCGTTCGGCACGCTATTCCTCATGATGGCCACGGTGCTCACGCTCGCGGGCTGGCCGATCGTCGCGCGCGCGGTGCGCGCGGTGACGGCATCGGAGCGAAGCCGCGAGTCGGTACTGGCGGCGGAAGCCGCAGGCGCATCGCCCGCCTGGATCATCAGGCGTCACCTGTTGCCGGCGAGCGCGCCCGTGATCGTGACGCAGGCGCTGCTGCTCGTGCCGACGTTCATCCTCGCCGAAGCCACGCTCTCATTCGTCGGCCTCGGCTTCGCGGAACCGGCACCGTCATGGGGCACGATGCTGCGCGAGGCCAGCAATCC
>CAYRAE010000552.1:0-2444 GCA_964422175.1 uncultured Luteitalea sp.
GCTGTGTTCACTCGACGGCAGGTCCGGATTCACCGTCACCC
Source organism: uncultured Luteitalea sp. (assembly GCA_964422175.1). Classification (GTDB taxonomy): domain Bacteria; phylum Acidobacteriota; class Vicinamibacteria; order Vicinamibacterales; family Vicinamibacteraceae; genus Luteitalea. The sequence continues at coordinate 42 of CAYRAE010000552.1, forward strand.
GCGTCACCCCCGGGGCCGCCGGGATCGGCACCGTCTTTGGTCAGCAGCACCGCCCCCGTCGCCCCGTAGAACGTCATCGCGACGTTCACCGCCTCGTTCGACGGGTTGAAGATCGCGAACGACTCCTGGAAGTTCACCGACAGCCCCGTCGCGCCTTCCGCGAACAGCCACGTCGATGACGGCGTCACCCCTTCGGTGGCTTCGCCCGACTGCCAGCCGCTCCCGGCGTAATTGGACAGCTCCGCCACCAGCGGCCGCGCCGCGTCCTCCGTCTGCACCACCGCCGCGTGCGGCGTGTTGGCGATCACGAACGGATCGGCGTTGACGTGCAGCCCGATCCGCTGTTTGGCGCCCAGGGCATACGTCCGCTGCACGCCCTTGCCGCTCGGCTGCACGTAGGTCACCCGCGCCGTCACCGCCACCGTGTGCGGGTTGTAGATCAGCAGGTACGTGTCGTCGGTCGTCGACGTGTGCGCCAGCGCGAAGTAGTCGCCCGGCAACGCCGGATCGATCGGCACACGCGGCCCATCGTCATCGACGATCGTGACCGCGCCGATCGTGCCCGCCGTGGCGTTGGTCAGGCCGCTCAGCACGAAGCCGAACGTCTCCACAACTTACACTATTGGCCTTTCGTCACCTTCCACGCAGCCTTGCCCGTCTCAATATCTTGCGATCACAAAATATGTCACCAAGCGCGGCTCGTGCGGCGTGTCAACCTTGCAGCCACGGCACTCGAGGCAGTTTGGCCTTCATGGACTTCAACGGAGTCCCACATCGACGACAGGTCGTGTTGAAAGGCGACGTACCATATTTCACCATCATCGCGAGCTCACCACAACGTTGACATCTTAGGTTCATTGTTATCGGAATAGTAATGGCATACGTTATCGCCATCACCACGAAGACACCCGCTGTTGATAGCCATCTGTGCAGGTCCGTCAGATACAGTACGCCGAACACCACAAGTGGAGCCGCCGACACCATGCGCAAGAGCGTCTGAATGCTCATTTTCTGCGGTTCCCAACCGTCCATAAGTGAGTGCTGACCCAATTGAATGTAGAGCCTGCGCACACCACACCAAAGCCGCCTGGATTCGGGCAAAGGACGGGCCCAAACTGTACTTCGTCTCCGCCCTCTGCTGGGCTAAACGCAAAGCCTACGAACGGAATATCGACATTGGCGCCAGGCGCGAACATACCACCGAACTTGGGTTTGTATCCCACTGCCCATTGCTGAGCATATGTCGGAACAGGAGAGCCCACACCTCCGCCCCATCTCAGGTATATTCCATAGTCCCCATCAGCGAGGCTATGCCAGACGCCGAAGCCAAGGGTTGCGCTGACCCAACTATACACGGACCAGTCATTCCCAAAGTGGACCACGTCGTTCTTGGTGCCTCCGTCCCCATTCCCGCCATTGCCACCATTCCCACCATTGCCGGAATGAGGTCCCTGACCCGCATCTGACGTTCCGCCTGCGTTCCCCTGTTGTCCCGCTGCCTGCTGATCAGCATTCGCGGCCACCGGGAAGCCGACGGTTTGGCTCCCGAACTCTGGGATGTAGCCGTACTGCGAAAGGTAATAGGTCTCATTGGAGCCGAGACCGAAGAAGTCAAAGGTCGACACGCCAAACGAGAACACAGAGCCACTGGGTGGGCTCGAAGAACGACCTCCCTTCGCGCCGCCATCGGAGCATGCGTCCAGTTCGCTGCCGCGAATGCTCGAGGTCCCTGCACATGTTCTCGTTGTCCGCCCGTCTGGATCCACCATCACCACGGGACTATTGAGCGCATAGGCATACCGATTCCATCGCTGGGGACTACCGACGGCGCCCACGTACAGCGGATCGACGCTCGGCATGCGCCCGAGCGCGGCGAGGTACAGGCGCGCGCCGAAGTAGTCGACGCCCACTTCGCCGTCCCGCTCGTGCCCCGTGTACTGCTCGCGCGGTTGCGGACCGGTCGTCGTGCTCGCCGCCGCCCCGAACGGTTCGTAGTCGGCACGGCTCACCACCGCCCCCGCCGCGTCGAACACCACCCGCACCGACCCCAACGCGTCCAGTCCGTAGTACCGGAAGCGCGGGCCGCCGCCACCGCCCTGCAGCAGCATCCCGCCCGCTTCGCCGTGGGCCGGCGGGGCCGACAGGGCCGTCCATCGGACGGCATCGCCGGGAAGCGGGGTGCCTGCCGACAGCCCGGCGCTCAGCACCGGTGTCGGGAGGGCCGTCGGCGGGATCGCGCCGTCGGTCCGTTCCTCGGCGATGGCGATGCCCGTCCCCAGCAGCGCCACGACCAGTGCGCCCAGCAGCGGGCGAACGTGCACTCTCATGCGATGCGCGCTCATGGCCGTTTCCCCCGCGCCAGGTGCGACCCGTACCACGACGGTCCGCTACTACTACTGCTCT
>CAYRAE010000553.1:0-2435 GCA_964422175.1 uncultured Luteitalea sp.
CGCCCCGTCACGAAGCAGTGCTTGCCGGCGAACTCCGGCGCCTCGAACGGATAGTTGCGGATCGTGGCCTGCGTCTCGGCCTTGACCTGCGCCTCGACGGCGGGATCGTCGCACCACGGCGCGAAGACGAAGCCGGGACGCGCGCCCGCCATCAGCGCCTTGAACTCGTCGTAGCTCTCCGTGTAGTGCGTGCGCTCGTCGCGCATGCGCCGCGCCTTCTCGAAGAGCGCCGTCTGGATGTCTTCCAGCCAGCCCTCGACCTGCGAGACGAGCGTGGCGTTGGGCACGAACGCCTTCTCGCGCGTGTCACGGCGCGCGAGCACCACCTGCTCCTTCTCGATGTCCTTGGGTCCGATTTCGAGGCGTATGGGCACGCCGCGCATCTCCCAGTCGGCGAACTTCCAGCCGGGCGTGTACGCGTCGCGGTCGTCGAGCATCACGCGGATGCCTGCCGCCACGAGCCGATCGCGGATCGCGCGTGCGTGCGGCAGCACCGTCTCCTGCCAGTTGCCGCGCGGGATGGGCACGATCACCACCTGATACGGCGCGATGTTGGGCGGCAACACGAGGCCGCTGTCGTCGCCGTGCACCATGATCAGCCCACCGATGAGGCGCGTGGACACGCCCCACGACGTGGTCCACGCGTGCTGCTCGACCTTGTCGCGGCCCTGGAACTTGATCTCGAACGCCTTGGCGAAGTTCTGTCCGAGGTTGTGCGACGTGCCGGCCTGGAGCGCGCGGCCGTCACCCATCAACGCCTCGATCGAGTACGTCTTCGACGCGCCTGCGAACTTCTCCGCGTCGCTCTTCTTCCCCTCGATCACCGGCATCGCGAGCTCGGTCTCGACGAACTCCTTGTAGACGCCGAGGATCTTCAGCGTCTCCTCCTCGGCCTCGGCTTCGGTCTCGTGTACCGTGTGGCCTTCCTGCCAGAGGAACTCCGTGGTCCGCAGGAACGGCCGCGTCACCTTCTCCCAGCGCACCACGTTGGCCCACTGGTTGATGAGGATGGGCAGGTCGCGCCACGACTGCAGCCACCTGGCGTACATCGTGCCGATGATGACTTCCGACGTCGGCCTGATCGCGAGCTTCTCCTCGAGCTTCTCCTTGCCGCCGTGCGTGACCCACGCGACTTCCGGTGCAAAGCCCTCGACGTGCTCGGCCTCCTTCATGAGGAGGCTCTCGGGGATGAACAGCGGAAAGTAGGCGTTGACGTGTCCGGTGGCCTTGAGGCGCGCGTCGAGCAACTGCTGGATGCGCTCCCAGATCGCATAGCCGTACGGCCGGATCGTCATGCAGCCCTTGAGGCCCGGCGTGTAGTCAGCCAGTTCCGCGCGCAGCACCACGTCGAGGTACCAGCGCGAGTAGTCCTCGGCCTGCGACGTGATGGCCGTGACGAACTGCTCCCCTTTGCCGCCGCCCTTGTTGCTCTGTCCCTTGCTCTGCTGCTCGGCCACAACCCCGCCCCTTTACCCTTTTCCGTTCCCTAAGCCCAAGCCTCGAGCCGTAAGTCTTCGCTAAGCCCTAAGCCGTCCCTCTGTCCCCCCAGTGCTTCCCCCAGTCGTCGTCGCGACGCTCGGGGAAGTCCGTGCGGTAGTGGCCGCCGCGGCTTTCTTCGCGGCGCAGCGCCGCGCGTGCCATCAGATAGGCCACCGTCACCAGATTCCGCAGGTGTGCCGCGGCGAGCCCGCTCTCGCCCGCCGACACGCACGCCGCGTACGCGTGCGCGAAATACGCCTCGGCATCACGCAGTCCTTCAGGCGTGCGCACCAGCCCGATGTCGCGCCAGGCACGCGCACGCACGCTCGCGACGTCCAGATCGGCGGGCATCGGTCCTTCCGACGCCCGTCGAACCGACTCCGTGACGACCAGTCGCCCCGCCGGCCACACGTCACGAACACGTGGCGTCTCGCCCATCACCGCGCCGGCGCGCGCGCCGAACACGAGCCCCTCGAGCAGCGAATTGCTCGCCAGTCGATTGGCGCCGTGCACGCCCGTACATGCCACTTCCCCGGCGGCATACAGCCCCGGGATGGACGTCCGGCCATCGAGGTCCGTGACCACGCCGCCCATGACGTAGTGCACCGCCGGACTCACGGGAATCGGGTCCGTGGCCAGATCGAGCCCCGCCGCGCGGCACGCGTCGGAGATCTGCGGGAACCGCGCGTGCACGTCGAGTCCCCCGAGGTGCGCCAATGACAGATAGACAGGCGCGCCCGTCCGCTGCCGTTCACGCACGATCGCGCGCGCCACGCGGTCGCGCGGCGCCAGTTCCGCCGACGCCTCGTAACGCGACATGAAGGCCTCGCCGCTCGCATTCACGAGTCGCGCGCCTTCACCACGCAGCGCCTCCGAGAGCAGGAATCGCGCACGCCCCGCGACGTCGAGCACCGTCGGATGGAACTGCACGAACTCGAGGTCGGCGATCTCCGCGC
>CAYRAE010000554.1:0-2425 GCA_964422175.1 uncultured Luteitalea sp.
AGCCCGCGCTGCTGATCGTCGACTCGATCCAGACCGTGTACTCGACGCGGCTGACGTCGGCGCCGGGTACCGTCGGACAGATCCGCGAGACGGCCACGCAGTTGCTGTTCGCGGCCAAGGGCCGGAACCTGCCCACGATCCTCGTGGGCCACGTCACCAAGGATGGCGGGCTGGCCGGCCCCAAGGTGCTCGAGCACGTCGTCGACACCGTGCTGTATTTCGAGGGCGAGCGTCACCATACGCACCGCGTGATCCGGGCCGTGAAGAACCGCTTCGGCGCGGCCAGTGAATTAGGCGTGTTCGAGATGACGGGCACGGGCCTGCAGCCCGTGGCCAACCCGTCGGCGCTGTTCCTGGCCGAGCGACAGGCGGGCGCACCGGGGTCGGCGGTCCTCTGCTGCATGGAGGGATCGCGGCCGATACTCGTGGAAGTGCAGGCGCTGGTGTCGAGCAGCGTCTACGGCAGCGCGCGGCGCATGACCAACGGCGTGGATCAGCAGCGGCTGGCCCTGTTGCTGGCGGTACTCGAGAAGCGTGCCGGGTTGAACCTCGCCGGCGAGGACGTGTTCGTCAACGTGGCGGGTGGGTTCACCGTCGACGAGCGCGCCGCGGACCTCGGGATCGTCGCCGCCGTGGTGTCGAGCGTGAGGAATCGCCCCGTCCGTCAGGGGACCGCGGTGTTCGGTGAAGTGGGTCTCGCGGGCGAGGTACGGGCGACGGGCCAGTCGCTGCTGCGCGTCAGGGAAGCCGCGCAGATGGGGTTCACGCGGTGCGTGGTCCCTGCCGGCAATGCCCAGGACGAGGCCCTGACGGGCTGCGAGGTGGTGGGCGTCAGGACGGTTGGCGAGGCGCTCGACGAGGTGATCGGCTGGGATTGATGGGCGTATGATGTCGCCCGGAGGCCGCGCGGCCATCCCCCTCCCCCTGATTCCGTGCCGCGCACCTCCGGGCAGATATAGCGATTTCCTTCATCTGGGGTCGTGCATGACCTGGTTCGTCTTTGCTCGCGTGCTCTTTGTGGCCGCGGTGGCGTATTCGGCGTCGCTCGTGAAGCCTGTTCACGAGTTCGCCTTCCTCAATGTCCTGTTCGGGGCAGGGCTGGCGGGGCTCGTGGTGGTCTTCGAGTCGCAACTTCGCGACACGTCGGTCTCGGCGATGCTCGGCGCCGTGCTCGGGGGCACCATCGGCCTCAGTCTCGCCAAGACGGTCACCACTACGCTCTTCTGGGCCAATACGGCAGACGGCCGCGTGGCGTTTCTCCACACGGTCACCCTGCTCGCCCTCACGTATCTCGGCCTGGTGGTCGGCGCGCGCAAGGGTGAGTGGCTCGAGCCGGCGCGGCTCATCAGCCTCTTTCGCGCCACGGCTCCCAAGAAGCGCTACAAGATCCTCGACACGAGCGTGATCATCGACGGCCGTATCGCCGACATCTGCGAGACGGGGTTCGTGGACGGCACCCTGGTCGTCCCGCAGTTCGTGCTCAAGGAACTGCAGTTCGTGGCCGACTCGTCGGACGCGATGAAGCGCAATCGCGGGCGCCGCGGCCTCGACATCCTCCAGCGGATGCAGAAGATGACCCACATCGACGTGGTCATCTCCGACGTCGACTTCCCCGACGTCAAGGAAGTGGATCTCAAACTCATCGAGCTCGGCCGGTCGCTCGAAGGCTGCATCATCACCAACGATTTCAACCTGAACAAGGTGGCCGAACTGCGCGGCGTCACCGTCCTCAACATCAACGAACTGGCCAACTCGCTCAAGCCTGTCGTCCTGCCCGGTGAGTACATGAAGGTCTTCATCCTCAAGGAAGGCCGCGAGTACAACCAGGGCGTGGCGTATCTCGACGATGGCACGATGGTGGTGGTGGACAACGGCCGCAAGATGATCAGCAAGAACATCGACGTGGTCGTCACGAGCGTGCTGCAGACCACGGCCGGCAAGATGATCTTCGGCCGCTACATCGATCCGGCCGGCGACGCGCAGCGCGCGCCAGCCGTCGGCGATGCCACTGCCGCTGCTCCCGTCACCCAGGCGCCCAGTCAGCAGACGGCGCCGTTCCGCCGGCCGCGCGCCATCCAGCAGACCTGACCCGCTCGATGGCAGTGCCCCCGTTCCATTGGTGGCGGACGATCTTCTTCCTGATCCCCGCCATCAGCGTCTACACCATCGTCCTCGGGACGCTGTCGCTGCTCTCCACACTCGTGGATCGGCAGGGTCACCTCGCGCACACGTGCGCCAGGGCATGGGCCTGGCTGATTCTGAAGACCACAGGCGTCACCGTGGAGGTGAGTGGCCTCGACCAGCTCCCGCCCGACGCCTCGTACATCTTCCTCGCCAATCACCAGAGCATCTACGACATTCCGGTCCTCTTCTGGTATCTGCCGTATCAGATCCGCATTCTCGCGAAAGCCTCGCTCGGACGGTT
>CAYRAE010000555.1:0-2418 GCA_964422175.1 uncultured Luteitalea sp.
GGCGACGTACTCATCGGTGACCAGTCCCGCGTAGGCGCGGCTGGCCGCGCGAGTACACACCGCGGCAATCGCCTCGGCATCGTCCTCGACGGCCTGCCTGATCATCACGCCCCGCATGCCGCTGGTATGATGCGCCTGCTTTCGGACCGCCACACCCATGCCCATGCCATCGTCTCTGTCCTCCCGCTGTTGCTCGCGCGTCGTTCGCGCATCGTTCCTGACCGGCCTCGCCCTGGCGACTCTCGTCGTCGGCACTGCGGTGTACGCACGCGCGGCCGACGCGGGGCAGCCGGCAGGGATCGTCGTGCCTGCCGCGCAGAAGGTCACGTCGCCGAAGGAGCAGTTCGGCTTCGCGATCGGCGATGACTATCAGCTCGCGACGTACGAGCAGCTCAGCGCCTACTGGCGGAAGCTCGACGCCGAGTCCGAGCGCCTGACGGTCGTGGATATCGGCAGGACGGCCGAAGGTCGCACGCAGTTGATGGGCATCGTGACGTCGCCCGAGAACCACCGCAGGCTGGATCGCTTCAAGACGATCGCGCGACGGCTGGCGCTGGCCGAAGACGTCGCCACCGAGGCCGAGGCTCGGGCGCTCGCGATGGAAGGCAAGGCTGTCGTGTGGATCGACGGCGGCCTGCACGCCAACGAGACGCTCGGCGCGCAGCAGCTCATCGAGACGATGTACCAGTTCGTGAGCGGCAACGACGCGGAGACGCTGCGCATCCTCGACGAGGTCGTCATCCTCTTCGTGCACGCCAATCCCGATGGACACGACCTCGTGGCCAACTGGTACCTGCGCGAGCGCGATCCCCTGAAGCGGTCGCTCGATGACCTCCCGCGCCTGTACCAGAAGTACGCCGGACACGACAACAACCGTGATTCGTACATGACCGCGCTCGCGGAGACGGCCAACATGAGCCGTCAGCTCTTCCGCGAGTGGTTCCCGCAGATCATGTACAACCACCACCAGACGGGCCCGATCGGCACGGTGATGTTCGCGCCGCCGTTCCGCGATCCGTTCAACTACGTCTTCGATCCGCTGATCCCCACCAGCATCGATCTCGTCGGCGCGGCGATGCACACGCGGTTCGCGGCGGAGGCCAAGCCCGGGATCACGACGCGTCGCGGCGCCAACTACTCCACGTGGTGGAACGGCGGCCTGCGCACCACGGTGTACTTCCACAACATGGTAGGTCTGCTCACCGAGACCATCGGCAACCCGACGCCGATGGAGATTCCGTTCCGGCCCGAGCGTCAGCTCGCGAGCACCGATCTCCCGTATCCCATCGAGCCGCAGACGTGGCGCATGCGCCAGAGCATCGACTACTCGGTGACCGCCAACCGCGCCGTGCTCGACGTGGCGGCCCGCTATCGCGAGCAGTTCCTCTTCAACATCTGGCGCATGGGCCGCAACTCGATCGAGCGCGGCCAGCGCGACACGTGGACGACGTATCCGAGGCGCGTGCAGAAGGTGCGTGACGCCGCTGGCGCGAGCGCCGCACCCGCCCGCGGCGCCCGCGGCATGGCGAGCCCTCCGCGCGAGTTGTTCGACTCCGTGCTGCGCGACCCCGCGCTGCGTGATGCTCGCGCCTACGTCCTGCCGTCGGATCAGCCCGATTTCCAGACGGCGATCGCGTTCGTCAACACGCTGATCCGCGCGGGCATCACCGTTCATCGCGCCGGCAGCCCGTTCACCGCGCAGGGGAAGACGTATCCGGCGGGTTCGCTGATCGTGAAGACGGCGCAGGCCTTCAGGCCGCACGTGCTCGACATGTTCGAGCCGCAGGATCATCCCGACGACTTCCAGTATCCCGGCGGCCCGCCGATCCCGCCGTACGACAGCGCGGGCTGGACGCTCGCCTTCCAGATGGGCGTGCAGTTCGATCGCCTGCTCGACGGATTCGACGGATCGTTCGAGCGCGTGGCCGACGAACTCACGATTCCCGCGGGTACGGTGACAGGACCCGCCAACGCGACGACGTACGTGTTCTCGCACGCGAGCAACCAGGCGTTCCGCGCCGTCAATCGGCTGCTGGCCGCGGGCGACACGGTCGAACGCCTGCCTGACGGTCGGTTCCGCGTGACGGCGACCCGCCCGACGCGCGCGAGGCTGACGGAGATCGCCACGGCGACCGGCGTGTCGTTCGAAGGCCGCACCGGCGCGGCGACGCCCGCGGGGCACGTGTTGAAGCGCGTGCGGCTGGCGCTCTGGGATCGCTACGGCGGCTCGATGCCGTCAGGCTGGCTGCGTCTCGTGCTCGAGCAGTTCGAGTTCCCGTACGAGGTCGTGTACGTCCCGCAGATCGACGCCGGCGAGCTCCGGGCGAAGTTCGACGTGCTGATCCTGCCCGACGGCGCGATTCCCGATCCGGCGCGTGGCGGCTTCGTGCCTCGTGCACCGCGCGTCGAGGCCATTCC
>CAYRAE010000556.1:0-2415 GCA_964422175.1 uncultured Luteitalea sp.
GGTTCGGGACCGAGAGGTCGGAGGTTCGAATCCTCTCGCCCCGACCAACAAACTCCCTAAAAACCTAGAGTTAGCGCGAACGCCGAAATGCGGTGTTGGCATCCGCGTGGCCAAAACGTCCGGATTTGTCCGGATCTCGGCCGGCCCACGCGCGTGGGCGAGGAACCACGAACGGCGCGGCGCAGGGGCTTGGCTGCGTCGGTGGCTGATCGTGGCAAGGCGATGGGTTTCTGATGTGCGCCGGGGCCGGGTTCGGCGTCCTCTTCCGGCCGGCGCGCCGGGTTGCGCCCACCGGCGTGGTCCTCTGGCGCCAAACGACCAGCGGCCCGGCCCCAAGGAGGAGACCAGGCCGCCAATGGCCAGCGTGGGCGCCGCGTGGCCAGCCGGGCGACTCGCGCGTGCCATTCAGGTAGGTGTCGGTGGTGTGGATGGAGGCGTGCCGGAGCTGGTCGCGCACTTCGTAGAGCGGCACGCCGTACTGGAGGAAGCGCGAGCCGGCCGTGCGCCTCAAGTCGTGGAAGGCCGCGTGCGAAAGCATATGCCGACGGAAGCGCCTGAAAGGCTGCAGCCGTCGAGTGCTGGCACCGCAGGGGGGCGGCCGCGTATCGTGGCGGCGTGACGCTGAACGACCTCTTGATCTTGCGGGGCTTCGATCCGGCCGGCGTGCTGGTGCTTCGGCATCGTCCACGGCCACCGGCGCTCCGGCGTGCCCTGCCGTGGCTGGCGGTGGAACATCCCGATGTGTTCAACGCCTACCAGCAAACGCAAGGACCGAGGCTCGAACGGACGTTGACGCGTGCCTCGCATGTGGCGTCCTTCATCGGCCTGGACCAGGGGTATGCCCACTTCGTGGCCTTGTATCGCATTGGCCACGCGACGCCGCTCACGCGCCGGGAATATGCGGAGCATCAGGCGTACCAGATGTTACGTCGCTTCGGCGCATCGGGGTACGACATGGACGATGCGGATCCTCGGCCGCACATCCTGCATTTCGATCTGGTCGCCGAGCCCTCGTTCTACGCCGACTGGCAGGGCAAGCTCATCGTGCGCTGGCCACCACCGGAGCGGTCGTGGTGGCGTCGCGGGGATCGGAACGTGCTCCCGGTCGCGGCGATTCTGGAAACCAGTGCCTTCGTCCAGCGGATGCCGCCTTGGGAACAACTCGTGTTGTCGTGGGGAGATCTGCATGCGTTGCCACACACATGGCGGGCCACGATGGCGCAGTGGCGCGCCATCTACTACATCGTGGACACGTCAGACGGGAGAGGCTACGTCGGCTCGGCCGCTGGTTCGGAGAACCTGCTCGGCCGCTGGTTGGCGTACGCGAGCGACGGGCACGGCGGCAACGCCCTGCTGCGCGACCGGATGCCCGAGCACCTGCAGTTCAGCATCCTGCAGCGGGTGTCGCCGGACATGGACATAGCCGACGTGATTCGTCTCGAGCACACGTGGAAGGAGCGCCTGCGTACGCGGGCGCCGCACGGCCTGAACGACAACTGACGATGGCGACGCAGGATCGCCCTCCAACCGGCGGACTGTGTCGGGACGGTGTGCAGGCTCGTCGAGGTCTCGGGTGACGAGTACCATGCTGCTGGTTACAGCGGCGGAAGATCCTGCATCGTGAGTTGTTTCAACGGCGCGCCGGCTGCATGCTCTCCGAGACGGCGAATGAGCATTGGGATGGCCCTCTCCATCCATTGATGCTCCGCGCGACCAAGAACGTCGTACCGTTGCCTGCCCTTGGGAGCCTTGCGCGCCGTCCTCTCATCCCCCCGAGTTGAGGTGAAGCGACCAAGCGTATCGAGCACGTCGTAGTCGATGCTCAACCTTTTACTCGCCGATTGGCGGACTGGCTTTTCCCCCTTTTCGACGAGAGTCAGCACGAAGTACGCCATGGCTTGGAGCGGCTCACGCCCCGCTCTGTAGCCTCGCCAACGATCATGAGCGGTGCGGACATCCGGTGATGCCGCAAACGGCGCCTCCGGCGGCGCCGGATAGCTGTTTCGAGTGAGACGGAGCGTGGCAGTTGACCGGACGACGACGAATCGCGCCGTTGCGGGTGACGTCATCGCATATTGCGCGCCGTGTGGCGGCGGGTTTCGGTCGATGATCTGCGCGTCTGTGAATCGAAAGCGTACGGCATCGAGAAGTCCGTCGAGATCCGAGGCCGTCTCCCAAGCCCGCAAGTAGGGTTCGACAGCCGCGCGTGCCTCCGTCTCGGTCGCATAGTGGTGGGCTGGCTCGACCGTCAGCACGCCGGCCTCAAGCCGGAAGATGCCTAGCCCGTCGCGGACCTCCAGCGGCGGCGTGTCGTCGCGATACGAGACGGTCTCAGCCGGTGTCAGCTCGTAGCGCAGGCGAGCTGTAGAGCGACAGTGATATTGACCCCCTCGCGACAGTAAATCTGACCCCCTC
>CAYRAE010000557.1:0-2408 GCA_964422175.1 uncultured Luteitalea sp.
GTCTCCTGCTCGATGTAGGAGCCCTCGGACGAGGCGAAGTACTTCCACTCGTAGTCCTGCGCGATCGACGACTGCGTGCGGATGACACCCTTCGTCTTCATCAGCTGTTCGTTGATGCCGAGCAGGAACGCGATCTTGTCGTCGAGCGACACGGTGGCCGGATCCACAGTGATCGGCGTGGACCACGACGTCTGATACGCCGCCGTCGGCGCCAGCTTCACGTCGAAGCGCTTGGCCACCGCACTCGCCTTCGCGACGTCCACGGCCTGACGCGTGATGGTGCGGATCTCCGCTTCGGCAACGTTCGGGCTGCTCGCGAAGCCCCAGACGCCGCTGTGCAGCACGCGCACGCCGAAGCCCGCGCTCTCGTGCCGGCCGCCACCGCCGCCGAAGCCACCGCCCCCCCCACCACCGAAGCCGCCCCCGCCGACGATCCTGTCGCGCACGGTGGTCGAATCACTGACGTTGCGTGTGAAGCGGATGTCGCAATACGTGGCGCCCAGCCGCTTCGCTTCGGCGAGCGCGACATCGGACAGGCCCTTGAACGTCGACTGCAGGACCTGCCCCTTCGGCGACTGCGCCACGAGCGAGGCGACGAGTTCGCTCGACGCGAGTGCGACGCCCGTGGCGCCGATGGTCTTGATGAAATCCCGACGATTCGTGCTCATGCCTACCTCAGACCGCCGGAGAGACGGACGTCATGGTGAAGTCCTCGATGCGCATCGGCGGCACCATCGCCGTGCCCGGCTGGTCGTACGCCTCGCCAGTGTGCATCGGCTCGGCAGGGCCGAGCGCGCTGATGTTGTTGAAGCCCACCACGGGCGTCTCGTTCCAGCGGAAGTTCTGCACGGGTGCCGTGATCTCGCCGTTCTCGATGAGGAACAGCCCGTCGCGCGTCATGCCGGTGTACAGGATCGACATCGCTTCGACCGGGCGCATGTACCAGAAGAACGACACGAGCAGACCCCGCTTCGTGGTCTTGATCATCTCCTCGACCGACGTCGTCCCGCCGTCCATCACGAGACTCATGCCCGGAGACGTCGCCGTGGGCGTCTTGCCCGTCTTCTGCGCCCAGAAGCGGTTGTAGTACAGGTTCTTGACGACGCCCTTCTCGATCCAGGTGACGTCCTGCGCCGCCAGGCCGTCCTCACCGATGGGCGACTGCCGCAGCACGGGGTGATTCATCACGCTGCGCAGCGTGACGTTGTCGCCGAACAGTTTCTGCCCCACCTTGGTCTGCCCGCGCTCGGCCCCGCTCATGAAGCTGCGGCCTTCTTCCGCAGCACGCGCGTCCATCGAGGTGAGCAGCAGCGACAGGAACCGCGCGGCGGGACGCGACTCGAGGATCACCGTGTAGTCGCCGGGTTCGATCGCGCGCGGCTTCTGCGACTTCAGCGCCTTGTCCGACGCCCGCTCGGTGATCGAGACGGGATCGATCAGGTTCACGTCCTTCAGGCCCGTCTGCCCTGCCCAGCCCGAGCCCGTGCCGTCCGGCGTGCGGCACGTGAGGATGAAGCTCGCTTCCGCGTACCGGAAGTACGAGAACAGGCCCTCGCTGTTGGCCGTGGCGTTGGTCCAGTGCAGCTTCGGGATGTAGCCGGCGCCGACCACGCCCTTCTTCTCGCAGATGTCGAGGCTCTTCTTCACCATCGCGGCGCGTTCGGCGGGTCCGAAGTCCACCGTGCGATCGATCACCGCGTCGACCGGTGCGTAGTTCTGCGGCGGCTTCACGAGCGGCATCGCTTCCGGGTTGTCGGGCTTGCGTCTGGCGAGCGCCTGCGCCTCGTCGATGGCCGTCTTCAGCGAGGCATCGTCGAACTGGTGCGTGATCGTCGTCGCGCTCTTCTGCCCGTAGTAGACGGTGATGTTGACCTGCTGATCGTGCTCGATCAGGTTGGCGGTGATGCTCGAATTGGCGTACCGCGTCGCGGATCGTTCGCCGCCCTGGAAGTCGACCTCGACCGCGTCGGCCTTGGCCATGTTCAGGATCTTGTCGGTGATCGCTTTCACTGCTTCACGTGAGTAACTCATCGCATCCTCGGAAAGTCGAAGCGTCGAAGTCGTCAGGCGAACGCCGCGCCCACCATGACCTTGCGGATCAGGCAGGGCGACGAGCCGTGCGACGGATAGTTGGACTGCACGGGCTGTCCCTTGGCATCGCCGTCCATGCCGTGGTGCTCCCAACTCTCCGGAGGCCCGACGGCGTCGAGGTTCGCCCAGAAGTCGGTGGTGATGGCGTTGTAGGTGAAGTCGGTCACCATGCGCGTGACCTTGCCGTTCTTGATCTCCCAGAAGGCGTTGCCGCCGAACTGGCCGTTGTAGCGCTGCTGATCGATGCTGAAGCTGCCGGCGCCGTCCACGAGCACGCCGTCCTTGACGTCGGCGATCATCTGCTCGAGCGTCGGCGA
>CAYRAE010000558.1:0-2406 GCA_964422175.1 uncultured Luteitalea sp.
TGATGGAGCACGAGTCGTTCGAGCGGCAGGACGTGGCCGACGTGCTCAACGCGCAGTTTGTCAGCATCAAGGTGGATCGCGAAGAGCGGCCCGACGTCGATCGCGTGTACATGCTGTTCGTACAGGCGACGACGGGGCACGGCGGCTGGCCGATGACTGTGTTCCTCACGCCGGAGCTGGAGCCGTTCTTCGGCGGCACGTACTTCCCGCCGACGCGGCGCGGCGGCAGGCCGGGGTTGCTCGACGTGCTGGAGGAGATCGGCCGCGCGTGGCGCGACGATCGCCTGCGCGTGACGACGTCGGCGGCGACGCTGGCCGAACGTCTGCGGGAGGCGACGCGGCCCGAGGCGCCGCCGGATGGCGGGGTCCATGTGGCGCCGGCCGCGGCCCTCGACGAGGGGCTGGCGCAGTACGCGCAGGCCTTCGACGGTCGCGACGGCGGATTCGGGCCCGCGCCGAAGTTCCCGCGCGCATCGGAGCTCCTGTTCCTCCTCAGGCACCATGCGCTGTCGGGCAATCCCGATGGTCTCGAGATGGCGTTGGCGACCGCGCGCGCGATGTCGCTGGGCGGCGTGCGCGATCACGTGGGCGGCGGGTTCCATCGCTACTCGGTGGACGCGCAGTGGCGCGTGCCGCACTTCGAGAAGATGCTCTACGACCAGGCGCAGATCGCCATCGCGCTGCTGGAGGCGTCGCAGGCGTCCGGCGACCCCTTCCACGCGTCGGTGGCCGAAGACACGCTGGCCTACGTCCTGCGCGAGTTGACGGCACCCGAAGGCGGCTTCTATTCGGCCGAGGATGCCGACAGCGTTCCCGTCGAGGACGCCGCGAGCCCGCACGCGAAACGCCTCGAAGGCGCGTTCTACCTCTGGAGCCTCGACGAGGTGACCGACGCGGTGGGCGAGGGGCTCGCACCGCTCGTCATCGAACGCTTCGGACTGCGTCCGGAGGGCAACGCCGCCGATCCGCTCGGCGAGTTCCGCGGCCGCAACGTGCTCTACGTCGCGCGCGACATCGAGGATCTCGCCGCCACGATGGACCGTCCCGTCGACGAGATCATCAGGGATCTGCGCGTGGCGCGCCAGCGGCTGTTCGCCCACCGGCGCGAGCGGCCGCGTCCCTACCTGGACGACAAGGTGCTGACGGCGTGGAACGGCCTGATGATCGCGGCCTTCGCGCGGGCCGCACGGCAGTTGCGCGGCCAGAGCCCGCAGGCCGACGCATGGCTGCGCGCCGCCGAGCGTGCGGCGCACTTCCTCCGCGACACCATGTGGGATGCCAACAGCGGTCTCCTGTTGCGGCGATGGCGTCAGGGCCTGGCGGGCATCGATGGGTACGCGGAAGATTACGCGTATCTGTCGTGGGGCCTGCTGGAGCTCTTCGAGGCGACCGGTGACGTGTCGTGGCTCGAATGGGCACGCGATCTCCAGGCGCAGCTCGACGCGCGCTTCTGGGACGACGTGGGCGCCGGCTGGTTCTCGACGACGGGCGACGATCCCAGCGTGATCCTGCGCATGAAGGAGGACTACGACGGCGCCGAACCCTCCGCGAGCGCCGTCGCCGTGGCCACGCTGCTGCGGCTGGTCCACCTGGCTCCCGATCCGGAGGCGCTCGCGCGCATCGAGCGGACGCTCGCGCGCGGCGGCACGGCGATCGGTCGCGCGGCCCGCGCCGTGCCGTTCATGCTCGCCGATCTCGCCACGTATCATGCCGGCCTGCGACAGGTCGTGATCGATGGCCCGCCTGATGATCCGGAGACGCGCGCGCTGCATGACGTGGTGGCGCGCCAGTACCTGCCGTTCACGATCGTGCTGCCCGTGACGAGCGCCGGCGCGCGCGCACGCCTGGCACACCTGCTGCCGTTCCTGGAGACGGTCGGCTCGCGCGACGGGCGCCCGACGGCGTTCGTGTGCGAGCACTTCACCTGTCAGCTGCCGACGTCGGATCCCGAGACACTGGCGCGTCAGCTCGGAGCCAGACCATGACCCTGCCGCACTACATGCGGGAGTCTGCCTCGCGTGCCGACGACGGCGCGCTCGAAGTCATCGTGCTGTCGCTCGACGACGCGCTCGCGGCCGAAGCCGGCGGCGCGACGCGTCTCGAGGTCGTACGAGACATTCACGAGGACGGCCTCACGCCTGACGTCGGCCTCGTGGAATCGCTGCTCGCACGCGTCAGCATTCCCTTGCGCGTGATGGTGCGGCCGCGCAACACGTTCGTGGTGGGCGACGAGGCGCACCGCGAGGAAATCGCGCGCGACGCCGCAGCGTTCGCCCGGTTGCCTGTCGACATCGTGACGGGCTATCTCGTGCGTGACGACGATGGCAGGGCAGCGCTCGACGAGGATGCGCTGGCGCTCGTCGCCGCGCGCGTGCCCATGGCGCGCATCACCGTGCACCGCGTGGT
>CAYRAE010000559.1:0-2395 GCA_964422175.1 uncultured Luteitalea sp.
GTGTATCGCTTCTTCGACGTGCCCGAGTTCCTCTTTCGAGGCCTGATGGCCGCGACGTCGAAAGGACGGTTCGTCGCGACGCGCATCACGCAGCGCTATCGATATGAAAGCGATGACTGACGCTTCGCGTCAGTCCTCGAAGGCGCGTGAGACGATGCAGGCGTTGATGCCACCGATGCCCATCGACAGTTTGCCGCCGAGACCCGTCGGCGCGTCAACGGCATCGTCGAACACGAAGCGTGTGTGCGTGCGCGCGATCGATTCGTTGAGCGCTTCGCGCGCCAGCGGCGTCGGAAAGAGCCGTCCTCGCGCGTAGCCGAGGTACTGCGCCGTCAACTCCCACCCGCCGCCTGCGCTCATCCCGTGGCCGAACGTACCCTTGCGTGCCGTCACGAGCACGTTCTCGGGCAGGATCGATCGCAGCGTCGTCACCTCCGAGTAGTCGCCTGGCGTGGCCGTCGCGTGCAGGTCCCACGTGGCGATGTCGCCAGCCTGCGCCCCGGCATCCGTGAGTGCCTGCGCGATCGCCGCGGACGGTCCTTCGGGCGATGGCGTGATGATGTGATGCGCGTCGGACGTCACGCCCACGCCGATGGGCTCCATGCCGAGCGGCGTGAACCCTCGGGCCTCCATGTAGTCCAGGTCCGCGACGATCCACAGGGCGGCGCCGCCCGACACGTGCGTGCCTTGCAGACGCGTCAGCGGCAACGACACGCCGCGATTGGCCGACAGCACGCGCGCGTTGTAGAACGCCCCGACGGTGAGCGGATGCGGGGGTGGATCGGTGGCGCCCACCACGGCGGCCGTCGCACGTCCTTCGCGAATGGCGTGCATCGCCATGTGCAACGCGACGCCGAACGTGGAACACGCGGCGGCCGGCGCGAATGCCTCACCCGTGATGCGTCCGAGAATCGAGATCTGCGCCGCCGGGGTGTTCTGCAGGTTCCAGAGCAGATCCGGCGAGACCGCCCACGGTGGCTCCGGCGCGTTCCACCGTTCCTGCAGGCGCGTGCGGTTCTTCTCCTTCTCGCGTATCACGTGGAGCTTGCCCGTCTCGACACTGCCGTCCATCGCCGCGTTGTCGATGGCGGCCAGTTCGTCGAGATACGTCCGCAGGTCGGCATCGCGTCCGGCCCAGAACGCATCCCACCGTGTCTGTCGTTGGTACAGCGCCACGCTCTCGCGATAGATCGTGTGCAGGTTGCCGAGCCCGCTGCCGACGTACACGTGCGTGCGGGTGCCGAGCGATTGAAGGACCTGCTCGATGCCCGCGTTCTGGCCGAGCGCCTGGATGAACGCGCCCACGGCATAGAGCGCCGGAAAGTCCATCTTCTCGACCAGCCTTCGGTAGTGCCGCGGCGCGAACCGCTCGCTGACCCATCCCTCGTACACACCGAAGTCGAACGGAGGCGTACCGACGAGGAAGTTGTCCGGCCCGAAGCCGTTGAACGGCGCCAGCCAGCTCTCCCTCGTCTCGAGGTTGCGCGCGAAGGCATCGATGTCTGGCGACTTCGGCGCCACGATGCCCCAGCCGAAGATGCCGACGCGTGGTCGTGAATCGGACATGCGCCGAGTGTACTGCCGTGCGGCGCGGGCCGGACAGGTGCGGTGCGGACCGGGCACGTCCGGCCCGTTCCCTGTCTACTCGTCGTCGGCGTACCAATCGGCGTGAAGGGACCAGCCTTCGCAGGCCAGGCAGGACGTCCACCTCCACTGGTGCGAGCACCCGGGGCAGAGGCCGCCGGTATCGAAGGTGTGCCAACTGGTGAAGCATCCGTCGTCCAGGCCTTCGGGCCATGGGCATGGACCACAGGTCCAGCGGTCCGACCGGCGCGGTTCCCACGCGCACAACGGACAGCGGATCCGGTGCTCACCCGAATGCGTCTCATCGTCGACACGCGGGACGACGCCAGGACGCCAGGCGGGATTGCGCTGGAGCAGCTCGTAGCTCACGGGCACGTTCGGATCCTGTCGCACGCATTCATCGTAGCAGCGGCACAGGCGGAGGCCGTGGGCTGACGTATCAGCCTGTAGCCTCCGACGATGGTGCGGCCAGCGCGGTGATGGCCTGGCGCACTTCGTCGCGACTGGCGACGAGAACGACAGTGGTCCCGGCATCGATCACCGATGACCCGCGCGGGGCCTCGACGCCGCCGCCTGCGCGATGGAGCGCTGCGAACACGCCGGACCGCGGAAAGTCGGGTCGCGCCGCCAGCTCCATCACCGTGCGACCGGCCGCCACGCTGCCGGCGGGAATCGTCAGTTCGAACGCGATGGCTGAACCGTCGCCTATCAGCATCGCGTGGCGGATCGCGTCGTGCTCGACCGCCGTCGCGATCGCGCCGGTGATGAGGTCGGTCTCCGACAGCACGCGATCGATCCCCGCCGTCGCGTA
>CAYRAE010000560.1:0-2392 GCA_964422175.1 uncultured Luteitalea sp.
CCGATCACGGGATGTTCATCATCAACGGCACCGAGCGCGTCATCGTCTCGCAGTTGCACCGGTCGCCGGGCGCGTTCTTCCACACGGAAGACAAGACGCTCTTCATCGGCCAGCTCATTCCGTATCGCGGCTCGTGGGTCGAGTTCGAGTACGACAGCAAGAACCTGCTGTACGTACGCATCGACCGCAAGCGCAAGTTCCTCGGCACGGTGTTCCTGCGGGCGCTCGGCCTGCGCAACGCCGACGAGATGCTGCGCGCTTTCTACACGATCGACTCGCTGCACCTGAAGGGCGATCAGGTCTACTGGACCGTCGGCGACAGCCCCGTCGACTGGCGCGCCGGCGAGGACATGAGCATCCCCGGGTCCGAGCTGTCGCTCACGCGCGGCAAGCGGATCACGCGGGCACTCATCAAGGCCCTGCGCCAGGCGGGTGTCGCCGAGGTGCCCGTCGAGTACAGCCACCTCGAAGGCGAGCAGGCCTTCTCGGCCGCCGACATCGTCGATCCGTCGTCGGGCGAGGTGCTGCTCGAGGCCAACGAGGAGCTGACGGCGCGCGTGATCGCGATGGCCCAGGAGAAGGGCATCGAGCGCATCGACATCTTCTTCCCCGAGAAGGACGAAGTCGGGCCGGTACTGTCGACCACGCTGAAGAAGGATCCGATCCGCACGCACGAGGAAGCGCTCATCGAGATCTACCGCCGCCTGCGTCCCGGGGATCCCCCGACGCTCGAGAGCTCGCGGTCGCTCTTCGAGAGCATGTTCTTCAACCCGCAGAAGTACGACTTCTCGCGCGTCGGCCGGCTGAAGCTCAACACGAAGCTGAAGCTCCAGACGCCGCTCGACGAGAAGGTGCTGCACCCGCAGGACTTCTACGAGGTCATCAAGTACCTGCTGAAGCTGCGCCGCAACCCGGCCAACGTGGACGACATCGATCACCTCGGCAACCGGCGCGTGCGCTCGGTGGGCGAGCTCCTCGAGAACCAGTTCCGCATCGGCTTGGTGCGCATGGAGCGGGCGATCAAGGAAAAGATGTCGGTGTACCAGGAGATGGCCACCGCCATGCCGCACGACCTGATCAACGCCAAGCCGGTGATGGCGGCGATCAGGGAGTTCTTCGGCAGCTCGCAGCTCTCGCAGTTCATGGACCAGACCAACCCGCTCTCCGAGATCACGCACAAGCGGCGTCTCTCGGCGCTCGGGCCGGGCGGCCTGTCGCGCGAGCGCGCCGGGTTCGAGGTGCGCGACGTCCACACGACGCACTACGGGCGCATCTGCCCCATCGAGACGCCTGAAGGGCCGAACATCGGCCTCATCTCGTCGCTCTCGTCGTTTGCGCGGATCAACGAGTTCGGCTTCATCGAATCGCCGTACCGGAAGGTGGAGCAGGGGTACGTGGTGGATTACGTGCGGGTGACGCACGGGGCAGGCGGGCTCGAGGCGGGTGCCGTGGTGCGCGCGTCCGAGGCCGCCGCGGTGCGCAAGACGCACAAGGACCTCGAGGTCGAGCCGCACCCGTTCTACCTGTCGGCGTGGGAAGAGGACCAGTACATCATCGCGCAGGCCAACGCGGAGGTGGACGCGAAGGGGCAGTTCGTCAGCGAGCGCGTGAACGCGCGCCAGGCGGGCAACTTCATCCTCGCGCCGCGTGAGCACATCCAGTTCATCGACGTCTCGCCCAAGCAGCTCGTGTCGGTGGCGGCCTCGCTCATCCCGTTCCTCGAGAACGACGACGCGAACCGCGCGCTGATGGGCAGCAACATGCAGCGCCAGGCCGTGCCGCTGCTGCGCGCCAAGGCGCCGTACGTCGGCACCGGCATGGAGTACATCACCGCGCGCGACTCCGGCGCGGTGACGCTCGCGCGCCGGGCCGGGGTGGTGGACTACGTCGACAGCCAGCGCATCGTGGTGCGCGTGGACGGCGATCAGGTGTCGAGCGAGATGGGCGCCGACATCTACAACCTGATCAAGTTCAAGCGCTCGAACCAGAACACCTGCATCAACCAGCGGCCGATCGTCCGCGTGGGCGAGAAGGTCGTCAAGGGGCAGGTGCTGGCCGACGGACCCTGCACGGAGATGGGCGAGCTCGCGCTCGGCCGCAACGTGCTCGTCGCGTTCATGCCGTGGCGCGGCTACAACTTCGAGGACGCGATCCTCGTCTCCGAGAAGCTGGTGAAGGAGGACTACTACACCTCCATCCACATCGAGGAGTTCGAGATCGAGGCCCGCGACACCAAGCTCGGGCCCGAGGAGATCACGCGCGACATCCCGAACGTCGGGGAGCACTACCTGCGCGATCTCGACGAGAGCGGCATCATCCGCATCGGCGCGTACGTGAAGCCGGGCGACATCCTGGTGGGCAAGGTCACGCCGAAGGGCGAGACGCAGCTCAC
>CAYRAE010000561.1:0-2385 GCA_964422175.1 uncultured Luteitalea sp.
GCGATCGCGGCCAGCGTGCCGTCGTAGTCGTGGCGTGGCGTCGGCAGCCGCTCCCTGTGCCGCTCGTGTCCGTCATCGTCGAGGGCGAGTGCCTCGATTTTCGTGCCGCCGAGATCGATCCCGATTCGCATGGTCGGGCGGCAGCGTATACCCGGTACCCTAACGGAGTGAAGAGCGATCAGACATGGGCGGTGACGGCAGACGAGGATGGATTGCGCCTGGACAAGTTCCTGGCGGCCGCCGGGCGTGCCGGCTCGCGCCCGCGCGCGGCTGATGCCATCGCCCGTGGGCGCGTGCTCGTCAATGACGAGGAGGTGCCGGCAGGCGCGGGAGCACGACCGGTGAGGACCGGGGAGCGCGTGCGCCTCTGGATGGATCGCCCGGGGTCGGCGTCACGTACCGTCAGACCTGCGGGACGCGACGGACTTGTCATCCTCCACGAGGACGATGACATCGTGGTGATCGACAAGCCGGCGGGACTGCTGACAGTGCCACTCGACGGCGACAGCCAGGCACCGTCTGTGCTGGAACTCGTTCACGATCGCTACAGATCGCACAGGACGCGCGAGCCGCTGGTGGTGCATCGCATCGACAAGGACACATCCGGCCTCGTGATGTTCGCACTGCACGAACAGGCACGCGCGGCGCTCGTACGGCAGTTCGCCAACCACACACCCGAGCGTGTCTACCTCGCGCTGGTGAATGGACACCCCGATCCGCCCGCGGGCACGTGGGAAGACCGGTTGTCGTGGGATGCCGACGCGTTCGTGCAGCGCCGGGCGCGGCCCGGGGATCCCGACGCACGCGATGCATCGTGCACGTATCGCATCGTCACGCGGTTCGCCGACGCCTCGCTGCTGGAGGTTCGCCTCCACACCGGACGCCAGGGCCAGATCCGCGCGCAGGCACAACTGCACGGGCACTCACTCGTCGGCGATCGACGTTACCGTCCGCGCGAGGGCGAGCCCGGACACGCCCTCCGCTTCCCCCGTCAGGCCCTCCACGCACAGCGGCTGGGCTTCGAGCACCCGTCCGGCGGCACACCCGTGACCTTCAGCGCCCCCATGCCACCGGATCTCCGCGACTACCTCGAGAAGCTCCGACGACAGACCAGACAGTCGCGGGGCGGGGGATCCTGAAATGCCGGAATGCCGAATGCCGCGAATGCCGGGCGGCGCGGGAACCGATCGCCCTGTCGGCGCACGAACGGCTCACCTACCCTCGACGCGCCTAGGGGCGACGCATGCGTCGCCCCTACGACTTCGGTCGACGGATTTCGTCCAGGGTGACGACGCGACGTTCGGCGTACGCGCGTTCGATCGCGCAGATGACTTCGGTGACGAGCACGCCCTGGTCGACTCCCGGACCGAGGGACTCGCCGCGGGCGAGGCAGGCCACCCACTCCTGCGCCATCCAGATCGGCGCGCCGACGAGGCTCGTACCGATCCGGCCCGCCAGCGGCCCTCGCGCCTGCTGGCGATCGGTGACGAGCGTAAGGCCCTGATGGATCGGGTCGGCACTGATCGCGCCATCGGTGCCGACGACCTGGAAGCGGAAGTCGACGATCGCATCAGTGCCATCGGGCAGCGTCCACGCCGACGTCAGCGATGCCGTCGTGCCATCGTCAAGCGTGAGAAGGGCGTGGACGACATCGATGGTGTCGATGCCGCGCGCACGAAGCACGCCGCTCGAGGCGACGGCCGTGACCGACACCGGCGTCCTGCCCGAGAGATGCGTCACCAGATCGACGGTGTGCGGCATCAGGAACCAGACGGGAGATGAACGGGCGGCCCACGACAGCATGGTCGTCGGCACGAACCACGTGTTGGAGAGCGTCGCCGCCGTCATGATGTGCGCGCCAATCGCACCATCGCCGATCGCGCGGTGTGCCTGCACGATGTGCGGATTCCAGCGGTTCTCGAACCCGACGAGACAGGTCGCCCCGCCGTGGCGCAAGGCATCGCGAATCTCGTGCGCCTCGCCGACGGACGTGGCCAGCGGCTTCTCGATCAGCAGGTGCTTGCCAGCGCGCGCGGCGGCAACGGCGGCATCGCGGTGCGCGAAGTCGGGCGTGGCGACGATCACCGCGTCGAGGTCGAACTGATCGAGCAGCGTGCCGTGGTCCGAGACGACAGGACGTCCCGATTCGCGTCGCGCCGCGTCCGCCGTTGCCACTGACGGTTCGGCGAAGGCGACGACGTCCGCCACAGGCGATTCCGCGAGCGCCGCCGCGAACAACCGGCCACGCAATCCCGCACCAACGATCCCGACCCTCACCACTCGGCGCCTCGCTCCTGATGACGACCACGCACCATCGCGTGTCTCGTCCGCATGCCGCGCGATGGTCACACATCGACATCGGATCGACAACACGCGTCGATCCCG
>CAYRAE010000562.1:0-2379 GCA_964422175.1 uncultured Luteitalea sp.
CTGCTCGAGACGGAGCTGTTCGGCCACGAGAAGGGTGCCTTCACCGGCGCCAACGTCCGCAAGCCGGGCCGCTTCGAAGTGGCGCACGGCGGCACCCTCTTCCTCGACGAGATCGGGGAGATGCCGGTCAATCTGCAGGCCAAGGTGCTGCGCGTGCTGGAGGATCGCAGCTTCGAACGCGTGGGCAGCAACACGACGCTGCACGTCGACGTACGCCTCGTGGCCGCCACCAATCGCGATCTGCGGGCTGCCGTTGCGGCGCGGACGTTCAGGGAGGATCTGTTCTTCCGTCTGTCGGTGTTCCCGATCGTCATCCCGCCGCTGCGAGACAGGCGATCGGACATCGCGCTGCTCGCGAGTCACTTCGTCGAACGGTTCGCCCGCGAGCAGAACAAGCGCCCGCCGCACCTGTCCTCGTCGACGGTTGCTGCTCTCGAAGGGCATGCCTGGCCGGGCAACGTGCGGGAGTTGCAGAACTGCATCGAGCGGGCGGTGATTCTCGCCGACAGCGACACGGTGCACGCGCAACACCTCAATCTCGCTCCGCCGGACGCCGGTCGCGGTGCGCCGGTCGCGCCCGTCGATCCGTGGGAGTCGATCGATCTCTCGGGCACGCTGCCAGACGCGTCGCGCCGTGTGCTGCAGGAAGTGGAGCGCCGCAAGATCCAGCAGGCGCTCGATGATGTGCGTTGGGATCACGGCAAGGCCGCCTCGGCCCTGCAGATCCCGTCGCGCGTGCTCCTCGCCCGGATTCGCGAACTCAAGCTCGCCCCGCGGTGACGGGCAGAAATGCCGCGATGCCGCGATGCCGCGATGCCGAGAGGAAATGCCGAATGACGAATGACGGGGGAGTCGATCTCCATCCCGACACGTCGACGAGGCAGGGCAGACACGACACAACGAGGTAGGGCCGGCCCTCCGGGCCCGGCCGTTGCGCGCGAGGTGCGGGCGGGCTCGGAGAGCCGGGCCTACCGGCCTATCCCAACCCGATCGCGGTGAGGCCGAGGCGGACCTGGGGTTCGTCGACGTCGGTGACGATGGTGGTGGCACCGATGCGTGTGGGCAGCACGAAGTGCAGCGCACCGGCGACGACCTTCTTGTCGCGTCGCGTCGCGTCGAGGATGGCCGACACGTCGAGTCCGCCGATGGCCGGCAGCGGACCCATGCCGTCGAGCACGGCCGACAGCGCGGTATCCTCTGCGGCGCTCCACGTGCCGCGCGCGACGGCGATGGCCGACGCCGCGCGCATGCCGTACGCGACAGCCTCCCCATGCCGCAGCAGGCGGTAGTTGGTCACCGCCTCCAGCGCGTGTCCGATCGTGTGGCCGAAGTTGAGGATGCGGCGCAGACCGTCCTCGCGCTCGTCCTTGGTGACCACGTCCGCCTTGATCGCGCAGCACGTGGTGATCACCGGCAACAGCGCGTCGGCCGTACCGTCGAGCAGCGCGGGCATCGTGCGGGCGCATCGCTCGAAGAGCTCCGCTGACGCGATCACGCCGTACTTCACCACTTCGTACAATCCGGCCCGCCGTTCACGCCGGCTCAGCGTGGCCAGCACGTCCGGGTCGACCGCCACGAGCGCCGGCTGGTGGAACGCGCCGAGCAGGTTCTTGCCCAGCCTGTGGTTCACGCCGACCTTGCCGCCGATCGCGCTGTCGGTCTGCGCGACGACGGTGGTGGGCACATGCACGAGCCTGATGCCGCGCAGGTAGCTCGCCGCGGCGAAGCCGGCGAGGTCGCCGATCACGCCGCCGCCGACCACCACCAGCACCGCCTTCCGGTCCACGCCCTGCTGCACCAGCGCGTCGTGCACCTTCCCCATCGTCGCCATCGTCTTGGCCTTCTCGCCGTCAGGGACGAGCACCGGCGTGATGTCGGGGGCGATCGACGCCAATCCGCGGCGCACGGTGTCACCGTGCAGCCTCCACACGCGCGGCGACGAGACGACGACGATGCGTGACGCGCGAGGGCAGGCATCCGCGACCGCGTAGCCGAGCGACGCCAGCAGACCCTGGGCGATGACGATGCGCGAGACCTGGGCGGACCGCGTGTGGACCTCGAGGGTGTGAGGAGGCATGAGCGGCAGAAGCCGGGAAAATCCGGCTCGAAGCGGGTGGTAGGATAACAGCGTCCGCCCTGCCGAGCGTGCCGGGCAGAAGCGAACGCCCCTCTCGTGACATCCCGACACGATTTCCTGGTGATCGGCAGCGGTATCGCTGCGCTCCGAGCCGCGCTGGCGCTGACCAGTCGTGGACGTGTCTGCGTGCTCACCAAGGGTGAGCCCGCGCAGGGCAACACGGGCTGGGCGCAGGGCGGCATCGCGGTGGCGCTCGGCGAGGACGACTCGCCGGAGCTGCACTTCGACGACACGCTGGCGGC
>CAYRAE010000563.1:0-2370 GCA_964422175.1 uncultured Luteitalea sp.
GGATCGCGCCCTCGTCGAGGCGGGGCATGAACTCGGTGCCGATGAACCACAGCGATCCGATCGCGAGCGACACCGTGGCGACGGCCACGGCAATCGTGCGCGCGCGATGGCGCATGGCATCGGCCAGGTGCGTCATGTACCTGTCGCGCAGGCGCAGGAACCACGCCGGCTCCTCGTGGTGCGCGGTGGTCTTCAGCAGGAGCGACGAGGCCGCGGGCACCGCCGTGAGCGCCAGCAGCAGCGCGCCGAAGATGGCCGAGCACACGGTGATCGCCATCGGGCGGAACATCTTCCCCTCGAGCCCCTCGAGCGTGAAGATCGGCAGGTACACGGCGATGATGATCAGCACGCCGAAGAGGATCGGCCGCGCCACTTCCATGGCGGCCGATCTGTCACTCTTGCCCTCCCCGCGGCGCCTGACGAAGTTCTCCATCATCACCACGGCGCCATCGACGATGAGGCCGAAGTCGATCGCACCGAGCGACATGAGGTTGGCCGAGACACCGAAGATGCGCATGCCGATGAAGCCGCACAACAGCGACAGCGGGATGACGGCGGCGACGATGAGCGACGCGCGGACGTCGCGCAGGAAGAAGAACAGCACCGCCACGACGAGCAGCGACCCTTCCAGCAGGTTCCGCCGCACCGTTGCCGACGTGCGCTCGATCACCGACGTCTGGTCGTAGAACGGCGTCAGCGTCACGCCGGCCGGCAGCGAGTGCTGTATCTCCTCGATGCGGAGCATCGCCCGCGCGCCGACGTCGCGGCCGTTCTCGCCCTTCAGCATGATGACCATGCCGGCCACGGTCTCGCCGCGGCCGTCGCGCGTCACGGCGCCCTGACGCGGCATGGGCCCGGATCGCACGTCGGCCACGTCGCGCACGAGGACGGGCACGCCGTCGACGGCAGACACCACGACGGCGCCGATGTCGGCGTGATCGGTCAGCAGCCCCTCGCCGCGGACGGTGGTCCGCTCGGATCGATGCTCGATGAAGCCGCCGCTGAACGAGGCGTTGTTGGCGGCCAGGGCCTCGATCACGCGCGCCGGACTCACGCCGTACCGCTCCAGGCGGCGCGGGTCGACGATCACGTGATACTGCTCGGTGAGCCCGCCCCACGAATTGATTTCGCTCACGCCGCGTACGGCGCGCAGGCGATTGCGCACGGACCAGTCGTGCAGCGTCTTGCGCGCCATCACCGACGTGTCGTCGCCCTCGACGAGGTACTGGTAGATCTCGCCGAACGCCGTTGCCACGGGACCGAGCGTGGGCTCCGCGCCCGGAGGGATGCGGCTCCTCGCCTCGTTCACGCGCTCGGTGACGAGCTGCCGTGCGAGGTACACGGGCACCGAGTCGTCGAACACCACGGTGACCATCGACAGCCCGAACTTGGAGATCGAGCGGACCTCCTCGGCTCCCGGCGTACCCATGAGCGCCGTCTCGATCGGATAGGTGACGCGCTGCTCGACTTCCGGTGCCGCGAGCTCGGGTGTCTGCGTCACCACCACGACCTGGTTGTTGGTGAGGTCGGGGAACGCTTCGACGGGCAGATCGCGCCAGGCGAGCAGGCCGGTGCCGGCCAGTGCCGCGACGCACACCAGCACGAAGGCACGGCGCTCCAGCGCCCACGCCGTCAGGCGTTCGACGAGTCCGACCGTCACGGCTCGCCTGCCGAGGGGCCGAGCACCTGCGACTTGAGCAGGAACGCGCCGCGCGTCACCACGCTGTCGCCGGCCGCGAGTCCGTGGCGGACGTCGATGCGTCCGTCGCGTTCGGGTCCCGTCTCCACGTCGCGCGCCGTGTACCGGCCGGGACCGTCGGAGACGAACACCACGCGTCGATCGCCGAGATCCTGCACGGCGTCGACGGGTACGCGCACACGCGTCGACGTACCTGCCCCCGCCATCGTCACGCGCGCGAACATTCCCGGCTTGAGCCTGCCGTCGGCGTTGGCCACCGTACAGCGGACGATGGCGCGGCGCGTGGCGGGATTGATGGAGTCGCCGATGCGCGCGACGCGGGCCGCGAATCGCTCAGAGGGATACGCCGAGACCACGACCTCGACGGGTGAGCCGATGCTGACGCGTCCGATGTCGGCCTCGTCGACTTCCGCGATGACCCACAGCGACGAGGTGTCGCTCACGACGAAGAGCGCGTCGCCGGGCGTGACGGCGGTGCCGGCCGTGACGAGGCGCTCCAGCACCACTCCGGCGCGTGGCGTGCGCACGGGAATCTCCTCGGCCGATCGCGCGCTGGCGTCGACGGGAATCCCGAGGTGCTCGAGCGACTCCTGTGCGCGCCGCACCTCGGCGGTCGCCGCGATGAGTTGCTGACGCGCGCCCGCCTGCGACGCGCGCGCGCGTTCCATCTC
>CAYRAE010000564.1:0-2361 GCA_964422175.1 uncultured Luteitalea sp.
TAGAGCAGGACGTCAGGCAGCTCCGGCACGCCCCATCGTCGACCGCGCGTGTCAGTGTGTCAATTGCCGCGCCGGGCTGTGCTCACTGTCGTGCGCCAGTGGGTTGTTGCGACGCGAGACTGCTCGCCAGTTCGATCAGCCGAATGAACTCGGCGCGATAGCCGCCGGTGTCGGCGCCGCGATGTGATCGGGCGCGTTCGACGGCGTGCGTCAATGACGCCTGCGCGGCATGAGTGTCGCGTCGAAGAACGAGGCCAGCCTCGGCAACGGCCGCCGCGAACGCCGTGTCGGCATCGGTAGCGCGGACATCGGCGCGCACCGCGACGTCGAGTGGCTGGCTTGTGTCGCCATCGGGAGCCTTGTAGCGGAGTTTGACCGTCGCCAGTTCGCTGTTGGTACGCCCGGCGGCCACCGACGGCGTCTGATACTTCAGCGCCTCGACGTCCGGTACGAAGCTCTCCTTGCCCCTGGGCACGATCTCATAGAGTGCCGTCACGGCATGTCCGGCGCCGATCTCACCGGCGTCCTTGGTGTCGTCGGTGAAGTCCTCGTCGGCAAGCAGGCGGTTCTCGTAGCCGATCAGGCGATAGGCGCCGACGTACGCGGGATTGAACTCCACCTGAATTTTCACGTCCTTCGCGATGGTGACCAGCGTCGCCCCGGCCTGCTCCACGAGCACCCGCCGCGCTTCGTGCAGTGAGTCGAGATAGGCGTAGTTCCCGTTGCCGCGATCGGCGAGTTGCTCCAGCGTGCTGTCCTTGAGGTTGCCGCGGCCGACACCGAGGACCGACAGGTACACGCCGTGCTGTCGCTCCTCCTCGATCATCCGCAGGAGATCGCCGCGACTCGCGATGCCGACGTTGAAGTCGCCGTCGGTGGCGAGGATGACGCGGTTGACGCCGCCCTTGACGAAGGACGCGCGCGCCGTGCGATACGCCAGCGCGATTCCCTCGCCGCCGTTGGTCGAGCCGCCCGCCTGCAGACTCGCCAACGCGTCGTGGATGCGCACCTTCTCGTCGCCGCGCGTCGTCGGCAGCACCAGACCGCTGCTGCCCGCATAGACGACGAGGGCCACGCGGTCGTCGGCCGTCAATTCATCCACCAGCATGCGCATCGCTGTTCGCAGCAGCGGCAATCTGTCGGACGATTCCATCGATCCCGACACATCGATCAGGAACACGAGGTTCCTCGGAGGCGTCGTCTTTCTTTCCATGCGCCGGCCTTGAAGACCTACGCGCAGCAACTGATGGTCCGGATTCCACGGGCAGGCAGTGAGCGCCGTTGTCACGCTGAACGGATGGTCACCGCTCGGTTGCGGATAGTCGTATCGGAAGTAGTTGACCCACTCTTCCAGACGAACGGCGTCCGGCGGTGGCAGCGATCCATCGGTGATGAAGCGCCGGGCGTTGGAGTACGACGCCGTGTCGACGTCCACAGAGAAGGTCGACAGCGGTGCACGCGAGACGCGTCTGAACCCTGACGGATCGAGACGGTCGTAGGCTTCGGTGGACGGTTCCGCGTCACGCCGGCCTCGAATCGCGCGCTCGTACGACAAGGCGCTGTCAACGGCGTACGACAGGGGCTGGGGCGCCGCAGAGACGTCCACGGTCTCCCCCAACTCGCCGACCTGCAGCACGATCGAGATACGCTGCGTGGTGCCGGCGGTCACCGTGACTCGTTGCGCATCGACGCGAAATCCCGCGAGTTCGGTGCGGACGTCAACCTCGCCAACCGGCACGTCGCGGAGTTCGAAGCTCCCCCGGGCGTCGGCCGTCGCCTGCTGCGTCCACGTGACGGTTCTGTGCGTGACGGTGATGGTAGCGCCAGGAATAGGCGAGCCCGCCGAATCGAGTACGACGCCCGTGACGGTGCCGCGCGCGACGGGTGATTGGAGGTGCGTCATGAGACTCGTCGCCCCGACGGACACGACCGTCAGTGCCACGACGAGCCCGGCGCACATGGAAGCACGAACCATGACAGCCTCCTGGCTGTGTGAGTGCTGATGACTTTGACACAGCTGGGCGGCGAATAGTCGGAGCCACGCGTCACTCTTCGCGCAGCACCTGCATCGGCTCGACGAGTGCCGCGCGCACGGACGGGATGACTGCCGCCACGGCTGCTGCCATCAGCACCAGCACGGCAACGCTGCCGAAGGTTGCCGGATCGGTGGGCGACACGCCGTAGAGCATGCTCGAGAGCGCCTGCGCGAACGCCACTGACAGTCCCAGTCCACACACGCATGCGATACCCACGACGCGAAGGCCTCGGCCGAAAAACTGGCGCACGATGTCGCCGCGCGTGGCTCCGAGCGCGAGGCGCAGGCCGGCCTCACGCCGGCGCTGACTGACGACGTAGTTGAGC
>CAYRAE010000565.1:0-2349 GCA_964422175.1 uncultured Luteitalea sp.
TCCATCGCCGCGTCGAGGTCGATGAGCTGCACCTTCGGGAACGGGCGGAAGCGGTCCACCCATGACTGCCAGTCGTCGGTGGCCAGCGCGAGACGCTTGCCCTGGACCAGTTGCACCACCTGGCCGTCGCGGAGATCGATTGCGGGAATCAGCATGGGTCAGAATCCTGTCCGGCAACCGGCAACCGGCAACCGGCAACCGGCAACCGGCAACCGGCAACGCCGTAGGGGCCGGACTTGTCAGGCCCGTCGTAGGGCAGCGGCATTCCCGGCATTCGGCATCGCGGCATTCTCCGCGTCATCGCCGCACCGGAATGCCCTGCGCGTGGAGGTGTGCCTTGAGCTCGCTCACGGCGTGCTCGCTGAAGTGGAAGACGGACGCGGCAAGGGCGGCGTCGGCGCGCCCCGTGGTGAAGACGTCGGAGAAGTGTTCGAACGTCCCCGCACCACCTGACGCGATGACAGGGATGCCGACGGCCATCGACACGGCGGCCGTCATGGGCAGATCGAACCCGCTGCGCGTGCCGTCCTTGTCGATCGACGTCAGGAGAATCTCGCCGGCGCCACGATCGGCGGCTTCACGCGCCCACTCGACGGCGTCGCGTCCCGTCGGCGTCGAACCGCTGCGCACGTACACGCTGAAGCGATCGCCTTCGAGCCTGGCGTCGATCGCCACGACGATGGCCTGCGAGCCATAGCGGCGCGCAAGCGTGGTGATGAGCGCGGGATTGGCGACGGCGGCGCTGTTGATGCCGACCTTGTCGGCGCCGGCTTCAACGGCAGCAGCGGCATCGTCTTCCGACGCGATCCCGCCACCGACCGCGAGCGGGATGAACAGTTCCTTCGCGACGGTCGCGACAGTGCGCGCCATCGTCCGCCGCTTCTCGAGCGTGGCGGTGACGTCGAGGATGACGAGTTCGTCGATGCCCTCGACGTTGTAGCGCCGCGCGAGAGCAGCCGGATCGCCCGCGTTGCGCAATCCCTCGAAGTTGACGCCCTTGACCACCTGCCCGTCGCGCACGTCGAGGCACGCGATGATGCGCTTGGACAACATCAGCGATCCTCCGTCGCCTTGGCAGGGCCGGCTCTCCGAGCCAGGCCTTCCCGCGCCACGTCGATGAAATTGCGCAGCATCCGCAGCCCCGTCTCGCCACTCTTCTCGGGATGGAACTGCGCGCCGAACACGAGGCCCTGCTCGACGACACTGGTGAATGCGCCACCGTGATCGGTGGTGGCGACGGCCGCCGCACTCGCCGGCGCGACGTACGAGTGCGTGAAGTACGCCTGCGCCTCGTCGGCGATCCCGTCCAGCAGCCGCGACGGGCGGCCGGTACGCGTCAGCGCGTTCCACCCGACGTGCGGCACCTTCAGCACTGGCGTCGTCCCGTCGGCGGCCGGCACCGCGACTGGCGTCAGCTTCACGCAGCGGCCCGGCAGCACGCCGAGTCCCGGGACATCAGGCGCCTCCTCGCTGCCCTCGAACAGCCATTGCTGACCCAGGCAGATGCCGAGCAGCGGCACGCCGACGTCGAGACGCTCGCGGATCGCGCGATGCCACGTTGCGTCGAGCGCGGCAGTGGCGTCGAAATGCCCGACACCAGGCACGACGATCGCGTCGGCGGCGTTCAGGTCGTCCGGCGTCGATGGCGTGAGGATCTCCGCGCCAACGGCCGTCAGCGCCTTGCGCACCGACGTGAGGTTGCCAGCCTTGTAGTCGACGAGCGCGACGATCACAGCAGCCCCTTCGTGCTGGGCAGCATGCGCGCGAGCTGCTTGTCCTTCGCGCACGCCACGCGCATCGCGCGCGCGAACGCCTTGAACACCGCCTCGATGCGGTGGTGGCTCGACCGGCCGTACATCACCTTCACGTGCACGTTGGCGCGCGCGCCCTGCGCGAAGCCCTCGAAGAAGTCGTGCAGCAGCTCCACCTGCAGGTCGCCCACGAGCCTCACGCGTACGCCGAGATCGACGACGGCATGCGGACGTCCGCTGAGATCCACTGCCGCGATCGCGAGCGTCTCGTCCATGGGCATCAGGAAGTAGCCGGCCCTGTTGATGCCGACCTTGCTGCCGAGCGCCTGCGTGAACGCCTCGCCGAGCGCGATGCCGACGTCCTCCACGGTGTGGTGCTGATCGACGTCGAGATCGCCGTCGGCCTTCAGCGTCAGGTCGAACGCGCCGTGCCGGGTGAAGAGCTCCAGCATGTGGTCGAAGAACCTGATGCCCGTGTGGACGTCGTAGCGCCCCTTGCCCTCGATGCCGAGCTTGATATCGATACGGGTCTCGCGCGTGTGCCGCGCGATCACGCCTTTGCGCACAGGATCTCCTCCATGGCGTCGATGCACGCCCT
>CAYRAE010000566.1:0-2346 GCA_964422175.1 uncultured Luteitalea sp.
CATCCGACCGCGTACGGATTCAACAGATCCGTCTACACCAGCCAGGGATACGCGGTGTTGATGCCCGACATCACCTATACGGTGAACGATCCGGGCATGTCGGCGGTATGGAGCGTGCTGCCGGCGCTGAAGGCGGCGATCGCGACGGGGGTTGTCGATGCGGCGCGCGTCGGCCTGCAGGGCCACTCGTGGGGCGGGTACCAGACGTCGTTCCTCATCACGCAGACCAACGCGTTCAAGGCCGCGATCGCCGGCGCGCCGCTGACCAACATGGTCAGCATGTACAGCCTCGTCTACAGGAACAGCGGCGGCGGCAACATGGCGATCTTCGAGAGCAGCCAGGGCCGCTTCACGGGCGGCTACTGGGACAACTGGGACGCCTACGTGCGCAACTCGCCGATCGCGCACGCCACGAAGGTGCGCACGCCGCTCGTGCTGATGCACAACGATCAGGACGGCGCCGTCGACTTCACGCAGGGCGTCGAGTACTACAACACGCTGCGCCGGCTCGGCAAACCCGTGGTGATGCTGGAGTACGTGGGCGAGAACCACAACCTCGTGCGCGCGCCGAACCGCTTCGACTACACGGTGCGCATGCGGGAGTTCTTCGACCACTTCCTGCGCGACGCGCCGGCGCCCGCGTGGTGGACGGAGGGCGTGCCGCGACTGCAGATGGACAAGCACCTCGACGAACGGAAAGTCGCGCCGAAGAAGGCCGCGCCCGCCTCGCCGGCCCCCACGCAGACGTCGGCCACGAGGCCGGCGGCATGATCCGCTGCTTCTCTCGCGCCGGTTGGGTCGTGGCGTTGGCGATCGCGTTCGTTGCCCCGGCATCCGTTGGCGCACAGACCGCGGCATCCGCTGTTGCGGGTACCGTCGAGCGCGTCACCGTTCACGGGGCGTCGCTCGAAGGCAACCTCGCGGGAGACTCGCCGGATCGAACGGTGATGGTGTACCTGCCGCCGGCGTACAAGACGATGCCGGCGCGGCGGTTCCCTGTGGTGTATCTGCTGCACGGGTTCACCGACGACACCGATCGCTGGTGGGGTGTGGTGAAGCACTTCGTCAACGTACCGAAAGCGATGGACGCAGCCATCGCCACAGGTGCATCGAAAGACCTCATCGTCGTGATGCCCGATGCCTATACGCGCTACCTCGGGAGCGTGTATTCGAGCGGCATGAACACGGGCGACTGGGAGCGCTACATCGCCGAGGACCTCGTCGCGTACGTCGATCGCCACTACCGCACGATCGCGCGTGCCGACAGCCGCGGACTTGCCGGACACTCGATGGGCGGGTACGGCACGCTGCGGATCGGGATGAAGCGGCCCGACGTGTTCTCGGCCCTGTACGCGATGAGCGCGTGTTGTCTTCAGCCGGGTCAGACAGCGCCGGATCCCGAGCGTGCCGCCAGGGCCGAAGCCGTGACGTCGCCGGACGAGGTGAAGGCGCTCGACTTCTCGACGCAGGCCACGTTCGCATCTGCCGCGGCGTGGTCGCCCAATCCGAAGCGTCCGCCGCTGTTCCTGGATCTGCCGACACGCGACGGGCAGCCGCGCCCTGACATCCTCGCCAAGTGGGCCGCCAACGCGCCGCTGGCGATGCTCGACCAGTACGTCGGCAACCTGCGGCGCATGCGCGGTATCGCGCTCGACGTGGGTACGAAGGACCGTTTGCTGACGGGTTCGACGGCGCTGTCGGACGCGCTCACGACATACGCGATCCCGCACATCTACGAGACGTACGAAGGCGATCACGTCAGCGGCATCCACGCGCGACTGGAGACGAAGGTCTTCGCGTTCTTCTCGTCCACGTTGCAGTTCTGACGCGGCAGCCGGCTCCTGTTGTGCCGAAATCCCCATCCACCCGTCCCACGCAGTTGCGAACGGGTCACGAGCCCCGGCGTGGCGTCGACTGGACGATCGTCGCTGGCCTGGCGGCGGTGCTAATGCTCCAACTGGCCCTCGCGCTGACGCTGGCCGATCATCCGCTGCTGCAGCCCGTGGGCGATCTCGACGCGGGCGAGTACTGGCGCCTCGCGCAGCGCGTGGCGGGAGGTGACGTGCTGTTGCGGGGCACGCCGTTCTACGTGTCGCCGCTGTACATCTACTGGCTCGCGTTCGCACAGGTCGTGACGGGCGCGAGCGTGGCAGGCGTGCTTGTTCTGCAGGCGGTGCTCGGGACGATCGCCGTCTGGCTCGTCGCGCTCACCGTACGCGCCTGGGTGCCGTCGGATCGACGTCGTGTCGCGACCCTCGTGGCTGGCGGCACACTCGCGCTCACGGGCATCATCTCGCTGCAGAACGCGCTGATCCTGCAGTCGGCGCTCGACGGCGTGCTCATGGC
>CAYRAE010000567.1:0-2330 GCA_964422175.1 uncultured Luteitalea sp.
CAACGTGCTCAAGCCGATGCTCGCGCGCGGTGAGCTGCAGACCATCGGCGCGACGACGCTCGACGAATACCGCAAGCACATCGAGAAGGATGCCGCGCTCGAACGCCGCTTCCAGCCCGTGCTGGTCGGCGAGCCGACGGTCGAGGACACGATCAGCATCCTGCGCGGGTTGCGGGAGCGGTACGAGAACCACCACAGCGTGCGCCTGAAGGACTCGGCGCTCGTGGCGGCCGCGGTACTGAGCCACCGCTACATCGCCGACAGGTTCCTGCCCGACAAGGCGATCGATCTCGTCGACGAGGCCGCCTCGCGCCTGCGCATGGAAATCGACTCCATGCCCGCGGAACTCGACGAGGTGTCGCGCCGCATCATGCAGCTCGAGATCGAGCGCGAGGCCCTGCGCAAGGAGACCGAAGCCGCGTCGCAGGAACGCCTGGCGAAGCTCGAACGCGAACTCGCGGATCTGAAGGAGCAGCGTACGCAGCTCCAGTCGCACTGGGAGCAGGAGAAGTCCGCGATTCAGGCGGCGAGCACGATCAAGAAGGAGATCGAGCAGTTGCGGGTGCAGATCGAGCAGGCCCAGCGCGACGGCGATTACGCACGCGCGTCGGAACTGCAGTACGGACGCCTGCCCGAGCTCGAACGGCAGCGCGAAGCGGAGGAGGTCCGCCTCGACACGCTCCAGCAGACGCAGCGGATGCTCAAGGAGGAGGTGGACGAGGAAGACATCGCCGAAGTGGTGAGCAAGTGGACGCACATCCCGCTCAGCCGCCTCATGGAGGGCGAAGTCCAGAAGCTCGTGCACATGGAGGATCGCCTGCATCAGCGCGTGGTCGGTCAGGACGAGGCGATCCAGGCGGTGGCCAGCGCCATCCGTCGTGCGCGTGCGGGTCTGCAGGACCCGAATCGGCCGCTCGGCAGCTTCATCTTCCTGGGCCCGACGGGCGTCGGCAAGACGGAGCTCGCGCGCGCACTCGCCGAGTTCCTCTTCGACGACGATCAGGCGATGGTGCGCATCGACATGTCCGAATACCAGGAGAAGCACGCCGTGTCACGGCTGATCGGCGCGCCTCCGGGATATGTGGGCTACGACGAGGCTGGCCAGCTCACCGAAGCGGTACGACGGCGTCCGTATGCCGTGGTCCTGTTCGACGAGGTCGAGAAGGCGCACCCAGAGGTGCTCAACGTGCTGCTACAGGTGCTCGACGACGGGCGGCTGACCGACGGGCGTGGGCGCACGGTGGACTTCAGGAACACCGTCATCATCATGACGTCGAACCTGGGGAGCCAGTATCTCGCCGAGCGCGCGGTGCGCGACGGCAGCATCGACGAAGGCACGCGGCGCGAAGTGATGGATGCGCTGCGGCAGCACTTCAGGCCGGAGTTCATCAACCGCATCGACGAGATCATCGTGTTCCACCCGCTGGGGCGCGAACACATGGGACGGATCATCGACCTGCAGATGGCGCGGCTGCTCGCACGCCTGCAGGAGCGGAAGATCGCGCTCCATCTCGCCGAGGCGGCGAAGCGGCTGCTCGTGGAGGAAGGCTACGACCCGCTCTATGGCGCGCGGCCGCTGAAGCGGACGCTTCAGAAGCGTGTGCTCGATCCTCTCGCCATGCGCGTGCTGCAGGGCGAGTTCCGCGAAGGCGACGACATCAATCTCGACGTCGTCGACGGCGACCTGGCGTTCGAGAAGCGGACGTCAGTCGTGCATTAGGGAAATGCCGCGATGCCGGAAATGCCGAGAATGAAATGACATTCCCGGCATCGCAGCATCGCGGCATCTTATTTCTACGATCTGTTCATCGCATTCAGGAAGTCGGCGTTGCTTTGCGCCTTCCCGAGCTTGTCGATGAGGAGCTCCATGGCTTCTGTCGGCGACAGCGGGTTGATCACCTTGCGCAGCACCCAGATGCGGTTGAGATCCTCCTTCGGGATGAGAAGCTCTTCCTTACGCGTGCCGCTCTTCGTGATGTCGATGGCCGGGAACACGCGCTGATCCGCCAGCTTGCGATCGAGGTGGATCTCCATGTTGCCGGTGCCCTTGAACTCCTCGAAGATCACTTCGTCCATGCGCGAGCCCGTGTCGACGAGCGCCGTGGCGATGATCGTGAGCGAACCGCCCTCTTCGATATTGCGCGCCGCGCCGAAGAAGCGCTTCGGCTTCTGGAGCGCGTTCGAGTCCACACCGCCTGACAACACCTTGCCTGATGGCGGCACCACGCTGTTGTAGGCACGCGCGAGGCGCGTGATCGAGTCGAGCAGGATGAGCACGTCCTTCTTGTGCTCGACCAGGCGCTTGGCCTTCTCGATCACCATCTCGGCCA
>CAYRAE010000568.1:0-1120 GCA_964422175.1 uncultured Luteitalea sp.
GCACTTCGGTGTTCGCCTCGATCTTGATCACGCGATTGCGGTTCAGGTGATCGATGCGCGCCGGGCCGACGCTGTTCTCGAGGCGGGCGACCTGTCCGAGCGGGATCAGCACCGGTCCCTGCGGTCCCTGCACCGAGATGGGCAGCTGCGACAGATCCTTCACGCGCGCGCGCGCCTCAGGCGCGAGGCGCACGTAGACGTCGCGCGTCTCGCCCTCGGGATCGATCCAGTCGCCCGTGTCGATCCCCGCGAACGCCGGACGCAGCGCCTGTGCGATCTGCGCCGCCGTCACGCCGAGCGACCCGGCGAGCCCGCGATCGAGCACGACGTCGATCTCCGGCTTGCGGCCCTTGGTCGACAGTCCCACGTCGACCGCACCCGGCACCTGCCGCACTTCGTCGCGGATGCGCTCGGCGATCGCCGTCAGGTCTCCCGACTTCGGCCCCGTGAGCTCGAGCTGGATCTGCTTGAAGTTGCCGAAGAAATTCGTGTTGATCCACGCCTCCACGCCACCGAGGTTCAGCAGCTTCGCGCGCAGGTCCGCCGCGACGTCCTCCTGCCGGCGCGTGCGTTCGACACGCGGCTTCAAGCGCACGTACACCGTGGCTTCGTCCACCGACTGGGTCTGCCCACCGATGTTGGTGTACGTGTAGGCGACCTCCGGCAGCGCGCGCGCGATGTTGGACACTTCCTGCGTCTTCAGTCGCGTGTACGCGATGTTGGACCCGGCCGGCGTCGTCACGACGACGCTGAACTCGGAGTTGTCCATGATGGGCATGAAGCCGCCGCCGATGAACCCCATCGCCGGCAGGGCGATCGCGCCCACGAACGACAGGATCGTGAGCAGCACCATCGCGAACCTGTGACGCAGCGCCCAGCCGATCACCACCTTGTAGCGCTCGGCCTGCCTGTCGAACCACTTGTTGAACCGATCGAGCCACCGCGAGATGAAGCTGCGCTCCTCGATCGGGATGTGCGGATCGGGCCAGTACGCCGACAGCATCGGGTCGAGCGAGAACGACACGAAGAGCGACACCAGCACCGAGCACGCGATCGTCAGCGCGAACGGCGCGAACCACTGCTGCGCGAGGCCGCCCATGTAGCCGATCGGCACGAACAC
>CAYRAE010000568.1:1220-2326 GCA_964422175.1 uncultured Luteitalea sp.
CGCGAGACCGGTGATGACCGTCGAGCGCCACGAGTTGAGGAAGAGGAACACCGTGAAGACGGTGAGCACGGCGCCTTCGATGAGTGCCGACTGCACGCTCTCGACCGATGCCTCGACGCGCGAGCCCGCGTCGCGAATGAGCTTCAGCTCGACGCCTGGCGGCAGATCCTTCTGCAGCGTCGCCACCCTGTCGATCACGGCCTGGCTCACCGTTGTCGTCGACGCGTTGGTCGTCTTCTTGATCTCGATGCCGACGGCGTTGCTGGCGTCGAAGGCCGCGCCGGTGCGGGGTTCTTCCGCGCCGTCGTACACGCGCGCGACATCGGCGAGGCGCACGATGCGTCCCGCCGACTGACTCACCACGATCTGCCCGAACTCGTTGGGCGTCTGCAGGCGGCCGCGCAGGCGGATCGTGCGCTCTTCGATGTCGCCCTGGAGGCGGCCGACCGGCACCGCGAGGTTCTGCGACTGCAGCGCCATCACCACCTGTCCGACGCTGACGCCGGCGGTCTGCATCGCCGTCGGATCGACCTCCACCGTGATCTCGCGCTCGACAGCGCCGGCCACCGTCACCTCGGCCACGTCCCTGATGCCGCGCAGCGCGTTGGTGATCCCGGGGTCGGCGATCTGCGTGAGCTGCGCGCCCGTCAGGTGGTCGGACGTCAGCGCCAGCGTGACGATCGGGAAGTCGTTCGGATCGAACCGCTTGAGGATCGGCTCCTCCATCTCGAGCGGGAGCTCGTTGCGGATCTCGGAGATCTTGTCGCGGATTTCCTGCAGCGCTTCGGCCGGCTCCTTCCCGAACTCGAACTCGGCGATGATCACGCCGAAGCTGTCCAGCGACTGCGAGTCCATCTTCTTGAGCCCGCTGATGCTGGAGATGCCTTCCTCGATCGGATCGATCAGATCGCGCTCGACCTGATCGGGCGACGCACCGGGGAACGGCAGCGAGACCGCGATCACCGGCGGATTGATCTCGGGGAACTCGTCCACCTCGAGCTGGAACAGCGCGAAGGTGCCGAAGACCACGAGCGCCAGCATCGAGACGATCGTCACGATGGGGCGCTTGATGGCGAAATCGGAGATGAACACGTGACTGGCTCCTT
>CAYRAE010000569.1:0-2318 GCA_964422175.1 uncultured Luteitalea sp.
CCACGCACACGCAGCCGCTCGTGAAGCCCCCGAGCCCGAAGTCGCGCACGTGGACGATCGCGGGCTGCTCGCCGATGCCGCTGATGATACGGCTCGTGTCGACGACGGAAACGAGCTTGCGGAGATACGCATCGTCTCCGGTGTCGCGTCGCACCACCGCGTACTTGATCGCGCTGACGATGCCTTCCCGATCGAGCGCGGCGATGTCTTCCGGCTCGATGTAGCCGTCGTTCTTCACGTACACGATCACCGGCACGCCGGCCGCCGACGCGAACTCGCGGATCCCGTTCGCCACGCCGGCGCTCGTCGTGATCCCCTGCTGCGGCAGCACCATCACGCACGGGAACGCATGCCGGCGGATCACCGTGGCGTGCTCCAGCAGGAGCGCGTACGTCGGTCCTGCCGATGGCACCACCATCGTCTCGGGTCCGGCGATCGCCGCGAGCATCGCAAGCGCCTCGTCGTACTCCCCGAGTGGCAGATGGTAGAAGTTGGCGTTGCCGCCGTACAGCATCAGCGACACGCCGCCCGCTTCGAGATGCCTGACGATGCGCGCGTTGGCATCGGGCGCGAGCGAACGATCCGCCGCCCGCGCGAGAGGCGGCACGGCCATCACCGAACGGGCGAAGTGTGCGGAAGTCAGGGCAGTGGTCTGCATCAGTAGATGTCCGGTTCCGGTGTCTCGCCGCCGCGTTCGAGGAACGTGAAGTCGCAGCCGTCGGGGGCCTGCGACGTCTGGTCGATGAAGAGGCGGCTGTAGCCGCGCTCGTAGCGGCGCGGCGGCGGTGTCCATGCCGCGCGGCGTGCCGCCAGTTCCTCGTCCGGGACATGGAGCCGCAGGCGTCGTTCGGCGACGTCGAGCTCGATCAGGTCGCCGTCGCGCACCAGCGCCAATGGACCGCCGATCGCCGATTCGGGCGCCACGTGCAGGACGCACGTCCCGTAACTGGTGCCTGACATGCGCGCGTCGGAGATGCGCACCATGTCGCGCACGCCCTGCTGCAGGAGCTTCTTCGGGATGGGCAGCATCCCCCACTCGGGCATGCCCGGCGCGCCGACGGGGCCGGCGTTCTGCAGGACGATCACGTGATCGGGCGTGACGTCGAGGTCGTCGCTGTCGATGCGCGCCTTCAGGTCGGCGTACGACGCGAACACGAGCGCCGGTCCCGTGTGCGCGGCCAGGCGAGGCTCGGCGGCCGTTGGCTTGATCACACACCCGTCCGGCGCGAGATTGCCCCGCAGCACGAACGTGCCACCCGCGCGTGCCAGTGGCCGGTCGAGCGGCCTGATCACCTCGTCGGACAACACCTCCGCACCTGCGATTGCGTCGCCGATCGTGCCGCCGTTCACCGTGAGCGCGTCCAGGGCCAGGTACTCCCGCAACCGCGTGAGCAGCGCGGGCACGCCTCCGGCGTCGTGGAAGTCCTCCATCAGGAACTCGCCGGCCGGACGCAGGTCGAGGATCACCGGTACCTCGCGCGAGACCCGATCGAAGTCCTCGATCGTCAGCGCCACGCCCGCGCGTCTCGCCATCGCGATCAGATGGATGATCGCGTTCGTCGATCCGCACATCGCCATGTCCGTAACCACTGCGTTACGGAATGCACCCTCGCGAAGGATCGCCGACGGCCGCAGGTCTTCCCACACCATCTCCACGGCCCGCTTGCCGGCCGTCGCGGCCATGCGTGCGTGCGCCGAGTGAACGGCGGGAATCGTCGCAGCGCCCGTCAAGGTGAGGCCCAGCGCTTCGGCGATCGACGCCATCGTCGACGCGGTGCCCATCGTCATGCACGTGCCGGGCGATCGTGCGATGCCGTCCTCCACCTGCCGCCACGCGCAGTCGTCGAGGTTGCCGGCCTTGCGCTCCGCCCAGTACTTCCACACGTCGGTGCCGCTGCCGAGGCGCTCGGTGCGATACCGGCCCGCGAGCATGGGCCCGGCCGGCACGAAGATCGCCGGGAGGTCCATCGAGATCGCGCCCATCAGGAGTCCGGGCACCGTCTTGTCGCACCCGCCCATGAGGACGACGCCGTCGATGGGATGGGAGCGGAGGACCTCTTCGACTTCGAGCGCGAGGAGGTTGCGGTAGAACATCGCCGTCGGCTTGACGAACATCTCCGACAGCGACAGGACCGGCAGTTCGACGGGGAATCCGCCCGCCTGCCACACGCCGCGCTTGACGTCCTCGGCACGCTCGCGGAAGTGCCCGTGGCACTGCTGCAGGTCGCTCCATGTGTTCAGGATCGCGATGACGGGCCTGCCCTCGGCGTCATCCGAGGAATAGCCCATCTGTCTCAGGCGGCTGCGATGCCCGAAGC
>CAYRAE010000570.1:0-2309 GCA_964422175.1 uncultured Luteitalea sp.
ACATCTACGTGGACCAGCGGTTCACCGCGGCGGCGCAACCGACAGACGCCGAGGTCGCGCGGGAGGCTGCCTCGGCAGGGGCCGTCGCGCCGACGCCGGACCAGCGCGAAGCGGCGCGGCGCAGGCTCGTGCAGACGCGTCGCGCGGCGCTGGTCGCCGACTGGATCGCCGGCATTCGCGCGCGCACGTCGGTACAGGTCGCGGGGGGCGCGTGATCGAGGCACCACGCGACAGTGCCTCCGTAGACCGGCGTCAGGGTTCGCGATGGGCGGACCTGGCCGTTCGCGTGGCGGTGCTGCCCCTGCTGGCGTTGTACCTGGCTGGCCCCGGTCTCGTCCTTCTGGCGTCTCCGCAGGTGGCGGCGCGGGTACGCGCACTCCTCGTGGCGCTGGTGGCGCTCGCCATCGCACGACCGCGCTGGTCGCCGGCGGTGCTGATCGGCATCGTGCCCCTCCTGCCTGTCTGGCCGAGCGTCGTGCCGTCGCTGCCACGCGAACTGGTCCACCTCGTGGTGGCCACGCAGGCCATCCCGTGGTTCGTGTACCGCGTCGCCGGGCGTCGCGGCGACGGCAGCAGCCTGTCGCATGGCTGGGCGCTGCTCACGGCGATCGCGACGGTGTCCCTGCTG
The DNA here is from genome assembly GCA_964422175.1 of uncultured Luteitalea sp. Lineage (GTDB taxonomy): Bacteria > Acidobacteriota > Vicinamibacteria > Vicinamibacterales > Vicinamibacteraceae > Luteitalea. Next base: position 629 of record CAYRAE010000570.1, read on the forward strand.
GTGGCGTTCACGCCGGAACCGTGGCGCGGACTCGATCTGCCGCACATGTGGCGGCAGTTCCATGCCCAGGTGCCGGCATACATCTTCGGCGTGGACCGCCCCCGCGCGCCGGGCGCGCTTCCCGAGTGGACCGTCATCGTCGACGGGTTGTCGTGCGCGCTCATCACGGGATGGGCGACGATGAGGGGGACGCGCGAGCGGATTCTGCGCGCCGCGGGAGTGGCGGCGGTCGTGACGGCTGTCTTCGGGATGGTGCAGGCGGCGACGGGTCTCGGCCTGCAGGATGCCTGGCGCGTCTTCGATGCGGGGATCGTCCGCATCAATGCCACGTACGTGGATCCCAACGCGCTGGCGGCGTTCTATGCGCTCGTTGCGCCGATCATCGCAGGCCTCGCACTCCGGTCCGCCGGCTGGCGTCGCGTGGCCTGGGGCGCCGCCGGCGGTATCGTCGTCGTCGCCATGGTGATGACCGCCGGACGCGCGGGCCTGCTGGCATTCGCGGCTGGCGCGCTCGTGATGGCCTGGCTCGGGCTCAGGCGTGATCTCGACGCCATCGATCCGTCGGTGTTCGTGCGGCGGTATGCACGACGGGCGCTGCGGGTATCGGTGGCATCGGTCGTGGCGTTGATCGTCACGTGCACGACAATCGGCACCGCGCTCGACATCAGGCACGAGCAGCAGACGTCCTACCTGCACACGTGGTTGTACACGTTCAACCTCCGCCAGCCTCCCGATGCCATCGCGAAGGGGCGCATCGCCGTGTGGCACGTGGCGCTGGCGATGATCCGGGAGCGACCGCTCGTGGGCCAGGGCGTTGGAGAGGCGCCGCTGCAGTTCGAGCGTGTGCGTGCGCAACTGGACATCGACACGCTGCCTCCCGGCGCGTATCTGTCGCCGCACAACACGTACCTGCTCGTGACAGCGGAACTCGGACTGCTCGGGCTCGGCGCGTTCCTGCTGCTGCTCGTGGCCGTGGTCATCGGTATCCGCGTGCCGGGGAATCTGCCGATGGGTGCGTCGACAGCCTGGCCTGTCGTGGGGCTCTTCGGCGGCCTGGCGGGATATGCCCTGACGATGCTGACCGGCGACCGCATCCTGCTGCGAGAGGACGTGGTGGTCGGGACGATCTGCGCCACTCTGGCCACGCTCGGCGCCGGGCGGCCGCCGCGCGCCTGGCGTCTGGCCGCGGCAGCGCTCCTCGGCGTGACGCTCGTCTCGTGGCCCATACGCACGGGATGGGTGGGCGCCTCGACCGACGCCGTCGAGCGCCCGCCGGATGAGGGCCTGCATTTCGCGGAACGGGGCGCGCGCGGCGACATGTACCGCTGGACCACCGGCGACACGGTGCTCTACGTGCCCGCCGGCTCCTATCGCGTCGAGATTCCCTTACGCAATCTCTCGCCGGGCGTCCAGCATCTCGACGTCTCGATCGACGAGCGGCCTGCCGATCAGCGCGATCTCGAACCCGGATACTGGACGACGCTCGAGTACCGGTTGCCCGCCCGCCCCGACGGCCGCTGGCACACGATTCGACTCCGCGTGTCTCCGACATGGCAGGTCCCCGGCGACGCCCGTATCCTCGGCGCCATCCTCGGCGAGTGGCGGTACGAGCCGCGGTGAGGGGGAATGCCGCGATGCCGGGATGCCGGGAATGCGGGAACCAATGCCGAATGCCGAATGC
>CAYRAE010000571.1:0-2308 GCA_964422175.1 uncultured Luteitalea sp.
GTGGTGAGCCGGAAGTCGGCCAGGCGCTGGGTCACGCGTTGCGCCAGGTGCTCGGTGAGCGCTGGCAGCCACGACGCGGGAATCTCCTCGCAGCCGATTTCGAGCAGCAGTTCGCGATCCATAGGCTCCGGACTAGGCGGTGGCGGCCGGCGATTCGACGTCCGCACCGGCATAGGCGCGGGCGATCGCCACGGCAAGCTGGCGCACGCGCAGGATGTAGGCGGTGCGCTCGGTGACGCCGATGCCACCGCTGGCGTCGAGCGTGTTGAACAGGTGCGAACACTTCAGGCACTGCTCGAGCGCGGGCAGGACCAGGCCGTCGGCGATGAGTCCCTGCGCCATCGCGTAATGCCTGTCGAACAGGTCGCGGTTGAACGCCGCGAAGGCCTCTCCCCCGACGCCGACCTGGCCGAACGCGTATCGCGACTGTTCCACCTCGTCGCGATGCCTGACGTCGCCATAGGTGACGCCCGGCGCCCACTCCATGTCGTAGACGTTGGTGACCTTCTGGAGCACCATCGCCAACCGCTCCAGACCGTACGTCAGCTCGGCGGCGATCGGCGACAGCTCGATGCCTCCCGCCTGCTGGAAGTACGTGAACTGCGTGATCTCGAGTCCGTCGAACAGCACCTGCCAGCCGATGCCCCAGGCTCCGAGCGTGGGCGACTCCCAGTTGTCTTCCTCGAAGCGGATGTCGTGCGCGCGCGTGTCGATGCCGCAGGCTTCGAGACTCTGGAGGTACAGGTGCTGCACCTCGTCGGGCGCCGGCTTGAGAATCACCTGGAACTGGTGGTGCTTGTAGAGGCGATTCGGGTTCTCGCCGAAGCGGCCGTCGGCGGGCCGCCGCGACGGCTGGACGTATGCGACGTTCCAGTGCTGCGGACCGAGTACGCGGAGGAACGTCTCCGGATTCATCGTGCCGGCGCCGACTTCCAGATCCAGCGGTTGCTGGAGCAGACATCCCTGCGCGGCCCAGTACTGCGAGAGCTTGAAGATGAGGTCCTGAAAAGTCACGTATTGATCTCTCGCAGTACACGAGCCGACTTGGGCTCCCGATCGAGGTGCCACACGAGCAGCAGGCGATGGGCCGCTGCCAACTGCGTCAGTGCCTCGTCCGACACCGACAGCCCGCCGAGCGCACCCGGCGGCACCACCGCCGACTCGACGACGAACTGCAACGCGCCCGGCGGCACCGCCACGCCCTGCGCGTGCGATCCGCATCGGCGGCACAGGAACCAGTGCGACCTGGGCTCGAGCACCGCGCCATCGCGCAGCGCGTCGCCACACTGCGGGCACGCATCAGCCGATGGATAGACGCCCTGGAGCCGCAGCAGCCAGAACTCGAAGTACCGCGCCAGCCGCCCGGCATCACCGCCGGCCAGGAGCGCATCGAGCACCGCGACACCGAGCCGGTACAGGCGCTCCTGCGGATCGTTCTCGAGCGCCCACTCGTCGAGCAGTTCCGCGAAGTACCCGGCGTAGGCACACGCCTCGCCGCCGGCAGTCAGCGGCGATCCGAGCACGTCCGCGTAATCGAACCGCACCAGATCGCGATGCTCGCGCTCCTGATACGCGACCCGCACGTGCGTGAAGGGCTCGAGCGCGCCGCCGAACCGCTTGCGCGATCGGGCTCCGCCACGCGCCACTCCCCGCTTCTTTCCCCGATCCCGGGTGAGCATCACGACCAGTCGATCGCTCTCCCCGAGCCGGTATGTCCGCAGGACGAGCGCCTCGCCGGTGTGCAGCGCCATGCGGCCAGTCCGGTATTCTACCCCGCCGGCTGCAGATACCTGAGGAAAACGTGCCCCAGGCCGAGGAAGGCGAAGAAGCCGAAGACGTCGGTGAGGGTGGTGATGAACACCGACGACGCCAGCGCGGGATCCACTTTCGCGGCTCGGAGTCCGAGCGGCACCAGGGTGCCGGCCGTCGCCGCCACGAACATGTTGATCAGCATGGCGAGGCCGAGAATCAGTCCGAGCCACGGGTCGCCCTGCAGCCCCCACGCCATCAACGCCGCCGCCAGGCCCACGCCGCAGCCGTTGCCGAGGCCCACCAGCGCTTCCTTCAGCAGCGCCTTGCGCGAGTTGGCGAACGTGAGCTCGCCGAGCGCGATGCCGCGGACGATCACCGTCAGTGTCTGCGTGCCCGCGTTGCCGCCCATGCCGGCGACGATCGGCATGAACACCGCCAGCGCGGTCGCCTGACTGATGGTCGCTTCGAACGTCTTGACGACACCGGCAGACACGAACGCCGTCACGAGGTTCACGTACAGCCACGGGAGGCGCTTGCGCAGCGAGGCGCCCGGCGG
>CAYRAE010000572.1:0-2304 GCA_964422175.1 uncultured Luteitalea sp.
CTCGATCGCGTGCGACATCCGTCGCCACTGCGACAGTGCCTCGGTGTAGTGCCGGCGTCCCTCGCGCGTCAGCGCGTAATAGCGCGCGCGACGGTTGTTCTCGGTGATCCGCCACTCGGACCGGATGAGCCCCTGCCGCTCCAGCCGATACAACGCCGGATAGAGCGTGCCCTGCCCCGGCCGCAATACCTGCTCTGACCACTGCTCGATGCGTTCGGTGATGCCCCACCCGTGCATGGGCTCGAGCTGCAGCGCCTTGAGCACCAGCATGTCCAGCGTCCCCTGCAGCAGATCGTCGCGTTCCTTCGCCACGCGCATTCCTTTCGACAGACGGAAGCAGCCTACGGAATGTTCCTTTCGAATGTCAAGGGAAGCGGATGTGGCGTACCGATGGCGCCATCGGGCAGGGTCTGCCCCACAGACACGTCAGAACTGCCAGCCGACCGCGACACCGCCCTGCGTGGTGGCGAGCGGCCCCGGTCCGAGGAGCTTGAATCGCAGGTGAGGGCGGATGAACAATCCCGCTCGCAGTCGGACCGTCAGGTGATCACGGTGGTGTCATGAATCACCAAGGCGGCAGCGTGCGGTGCACATTGCAGCGCGACGGGCGCCTCGACATGTGGCGCCGAGAGGTGAGCAGCGTCACGCGCCGATTGCGCGCCCCACCTCCCCTGTGCCATTCGTCACGTCCCGAAGAACAGACGCGCCTCGTGTGCGTTGTGGGCGCGGCATCGCAGTTCGATGTTCGCGGTCGTCGCGGCGCCGCCACTCGCATAGGGCTCCACATGGTGGAACTCCAGCCACGCCGTTTCGCCGCACCGACCGTGATGTCCGGCGAAGGCACACCGGCCACCGTCGCGTTTCCAGGCCTCCCGCCGTACCGCCGCCGGAATATGACGGGAATGGTGCGCCGCCGGCTTCGCCGATCGTGGGTGCGAAGTCTCCGCGAACCGGCGGCGTTCCAACTGCTCGACGAGCAGCGCCAGCGCGCGGTCGAGGATCTCCGCCGCGTCTCCGCTCGGCACCGCATGCCGCAGCAACGCCTGCGCTCGTCGAAGTCTGTCGTGTGTCACGCGCGACACGGTGACCTGGAGCCGATAGCGCTCGGGCGCCAGAGGCACGACCGACGTGCGTGGCGGTGGTGTCGGCGACGATACGGAGAAGGCATTCGATCGCGGCAATGCCGGAGGCAACGGGTCTGCGGCGAGCCCCCCCGCGCGGGTGTGTGCGTTGTATCAGCGGACGAGCCAAGCCGATCGATCGCGTCGGGGAGGACAACCGGCACGCGTCGCACGATCGTCGGCGCATCCGGTTTCGGCTGCAGTGCCGCGAGCATGGCCTCGATCTCGCGCTTCGACCGGTGGCGCGCCGCAGCCAGCACGTCGACGTGGTTCGCGGGCGTCAGGTGCGGTGCAAGCAGGCGAGCGGCAGTCAGTGTGATTGCGCCCTCTTCGACCAACTCCAGGATGATCGGGTACGTCCGCGCCGCACGCGCGACTTCGATACGGTTGTACGCACCGCCTTCGCACAGGCGCAGCACCTGGGTACACCACACGAACATCGACGCGCAGCCCTCGGCCAGATAGAGCCGCCGCGTGTCGACCTCGATGAGTGCGCGCAACAACGCGGCCGTCGCGCTCCGTTCCTCGCCAGCCAGCCGCTTCGTGACCTCGATCAACGCGCGATCGTTCAGCTCCGACAACAGGTACGTCGTCGTCATATGCCCTTGTATCACGCACATTCTCGGCGCATCAGGAGCAACGATACGACGCGATCGATGGTGCGCGAGCTATCCGAAAGCCGTCGCTGACGGATTGCCGCGGAGATCGCGTCCCTCGCCGCGAGAGCGCCATCGCAGTGGCCACCCGCACGCCTGCGCGGGAGCGCCTCGAAAAGCTGTCAAGAGAAATCGTCAGTCACGACAACTCGTCCCGGGACGAGTTGTCCACGGCAGTGACGTTCCGAGGGCTCCACATCAAGCCAACCTTGTGGGCGCCTGGTGAGCGGCGCAAGCGCGCGAGGCTATCTCAGGCTGATGGCGTCGCGTCATTGCGCAGCAGACTGCGGCTGGCGTGTCGCTGTCGCTCGCGGCCGAGAGCACACGCAGCTAGAACCATGCGCCCCGTCGTGGGAATGCGCCAGAGTGCGTAGGAGCCGGACGTCATCCGGACGTTTGGGACGGCCGAGGGCTGGCTGAGCCCGGACTGGCTCGCTATCCTGTCCAGCCATGCCTGATTTTCACGTGGCTCGTGTCAAGCGACAGGAGAAATTGACCCCCTCCCGACACGAAAACTGACCCCCTCT
>CAYRAE010000573.1:0-2298 GCA_964422175.1 uncultured Luteitalea sp.
CCGTTTCCTCGGCGTGCCTGTCGAAGTCGAGGCCGTTGAGCATCGCGTCGTGATGGAACCGCGTCAGCGTGTCTTCGGCGGTGCGCACGTAGGCCGCCTGCAGCGTGCGGAACGTGCCGCTCGACAGCTCGATGCCTTCGGCGGCCAGTTGACGGAACAACGACTTGCAGATGTCGATCGTCATCTTCATGAGGCCCGCTGACGGGTCGCCGGCCGACACCTGCTGGTGCTTGTGATCGTACCGGTCCGCGATCCCCACCTGGCAGATCCGGTTGAGCGACGTGTTGCGATAGACCTCCCCCAGCATGCCCACTTCGAGGCCCCAGTCGCCCGGGATGCGCACGGCGCGCACGAGGTCGATGTCCATCGCGAACTCACCGGCGAGCACATACCTGAAGCTGTCCATGTACGCGAGCAGCGGCTGCGTGCCGAGTATCTTCGTGAGGCTCCTGATGAGCGGCGTCATCAACAGCCTGGTGACGCGCCCGTGCATCCGGTTGGCGCCAATCCTCGGATAGAACCCCTTCGCGAACATGTACCCCATCGTCGGGTTCGTCACCGGGTAGCAGAGGCGCGCCAGCATCGACCTGTCGTAGGTGACGATGTCGCTGTCGTGCAGGGCGATGACCTGACAGTCGCCTTCGCCGATGATCGACCCGTACGTCATCCAGCACGATCGCCCCTTGCCCTGGTCGCCGATCGGCAGGTCGTTGGCGAGGATTTCGCGATAGAGTGCCTGCAGGCGCGGGCCGTCGTGCCATACCACGGTGACGGGCGTGGAGACCTTGTCGAACGCGTGCCTGGCGATGTCGAACTGGGCGCGGTCGGCGCGATCGAGGGACACGACGATGCGCTTGAGATACGGGACCTGCGCGAGTTCCGCGATGATGCCGGGCATCGCCGGTCCTTCGAACTCGGAGAACAGCGCGGGCAGGAGCAGGGCCGTCGGCCGCTGGCGTCCGTGCGTCACGAGCTCCGCCTCGAGCCGTTCGAGGGCCTCCGGCATCCCGAGGTTGTGCATCGTCGTGAAGACGCCGACCTGGTAGAAGTCGCTCATCCTTCATCTTTACGTGCCGGCACCGGACCGGCGCAAGCAGAAACTGCCCTGGAGTCCTTCCGTGATTCGTAAGTCTGTCCTGACTCTCTGCCTCGTGACATGGGCGATCGGCACCCTCGCCTGCGGCGGATCGTCGGCGCCGTCCTTCGACGCCGGACCGTCGGCGGCGCGCCATCCTCTCGCTGGCGTCGTTCGCGGTGTGGATCGCGCGGAGCGCCGCATCACCGTCGCCCACGACGCAATTCCCGGCTTCATGGACGCCATGACGATGGAGTTCGTGGTGAAGGAGGCGTGGGCGCTCGACGCGGCAGGGGCAGGGGACCGCATCACCGCCACCCTCGTCGTCGACGGCGCCCGGTCGTGGATCGAGGGCGTGTCATTGACCAAGGCGACGTCGGGAGACTCGGCAGGCGGCGATGCGATCGGGCCCGCTCCGGGGACGCCGCTGCCCGACGCCCCGCTGCGCGATCAACGCGGACGTCGCGTGGTCGCGTCGGATTTCTCGGGTCGCGCCGTCGTTCTGACCTTCATCTACACGCACTGCCCGCTGCCCGACTTCTGTCCGTTGATGATGCGTCGCCTCGACGAGGTCGCGTCACGTCTGCGGAAGGACGGACGCCGCGACGACGTGCAGATGGTGGCCATCTCCATCGACCCGGCGCGAGACACGCCGGAGGTGCTCGACGCGTACGGCCGCACACACATCACCGGCGAGGGCGCCGATCCGTTCCACAGGTGGTCGCTGCTGACGGGCACGCCGGAGGACATCGCGGTATGGGCGCGCTTCTTCGCGCTCCACTTCGAGCCCGACGGCATCGAGATCACTCATGGCCTCAGGACGGCTGTCGTCGACAGCGAGGGCAGGGTGGTCGCCGTCTTCCGCGGGAATGACTGGACGGCAGAGCAGGTGGTGACACTTCTCACGGCGGCAACCGGCCCGCCTTCGCGCTGACGCGCTACGGCGCGGCAAGCCAATCCGGCAACCGGAACGCCGTAGCCCCTGCGAGCTAATCCTTTTGCCTTTTACCGTAAGCCGCAAGCCGTAAGCCGTAAGTCGTAAGCCGTAAGCCGCAAGCCGCAAGCCCTGAGCCGCCCCCGTCCGCCGACCAATCGCGCGCTTCCGGTGTCTAAGCCTCCAGACAGTTCACAGGAGGTTCCATGCTTCGTCCTCTCCTGGCTGCGGGCGCGATCACGGGATGCGTGGTCGCGGGATACGCAGCCGTGCCGCTCGGCGTGTCTTC
>CAYRAE010000574.1:0-2295 GCA_964422175.1 uncultured Luteitalea sp.
CGGCACGCAGCCGAAGGGGCCGCGCATCCGCCACAACGTCTGGAAGTACGTCGACATCGACGGCGACGGCGCGCTCGACATCGTCCAGGCCGCCGAGGACTGGTCCGACTACGGCTGGGACGATGGGTACGATGCATCGGGACGCTGGATCCACGGTCCCCTGCACGGCGTGATCTACGTGCTGCGCAATGAAGGCACGACCGCCGCACCGCGCTACGCCGCGCCGCAGCCGCTGCTGGCCGGTGGCGTGCGGCTCGATCAGCCGAGGGGCAATCCCGTGCCCAACTTCGAGGACTTCGATCGCGACGGCGATCTCGATCTCCTCACGGGCGAATTCCTCGACGGGTTCACGTACTACGAGAACGTGGGCACGCGGCGCGAGCCGCGCTACGCGGCAGGGCGCCCGGTGCCGACACCCGACGGCACGCCGCTGCGGATGGACCTCGAGATGATCGTCCCCGTCGCCTTCGACTGGAATCGCGACGGGCACCCTGATCTCATCGTCGGCGACGAGGACGGCCGCGTGGCGTACGTCCGCAACACCGGCAGACTCGACGCCGCGCGCACGCCCATCTTCGAGCCGCCGCGCTATTTCCAGCAGCAGGCAGACACGCTGAAGTCCGGCGCGCTCGCTACGCCCACGACGATCGACTGGGACGGCGATGGCGACATCGACATCATCAGCGGCAACACGGCGGGCTACATCGAGTGGTTCGAGAACCTGAGCGGACCGGGCGTCGAGCGTCCGCGCTGGGCGGCGCCGAAGCGGCTCGAGGCCGGCGGCCGGACGTTCCGCGTGATGGCCGGGCCGAACGGTTCGATTCAGGGACCCATCGAAGCCAAGTGGGGCTACACGACCCTCAGCGCGGCGGATTGGGACGAGGACGGCCTGCCCGACATCGTCTTCAACTCGATCCTCGGCGAGGTGATGTGGCTGCGCAACGTCGGCACGCGTCGCGCGCCACGGCTCGCCGCGCCTGAGCCGATTCGCGTGGCCTGGCAGGGCGATCCGCCACGTCTGGCGTGGGGCTGGACGCAGCCAATCGGTCAGCAGTTGCTGACGCAATGGCGCACGACGCCCGTCGTGTACGACGTGACGGGCGACGGACGGCCCGATCTCGTGATGCTCGACACGGAGGGGTATCTCTCGTTGTTCGCGCGCGGCAGACAGGGCGTCGACGTCCGGCATCCGCAACGAGTGTTCGTGGATGAGACAGGCGCGCCACTGCGCCTGAACGACAAGACAGCCGGTGGCAGCGGACGACGGAAGATCGCGATCGCGGACTGGAACGGCGATGGCCGGTTCGACCTGCTCGTGAACTCCGTCAACGCCAACGTCCTGCTGCAGGTCTCCGACCGCGACGGCCGCTGGTGGTTCCGCGACGCCGGCCCCCTCACCGCGCGCAACATCGAAGGCCACGACGTGAGCCCCACCACCGCCGATTTCGACGGTGACGGCGTCCCCGACTTCCTCGGCGGCGCCGAAGACGGCCGCCTGTACTACCTCCGCAACCCACGGCGCTGAAGGGTTTGCCGGCAACCGGCAACCCGGCAACGGGCAACCGGACGCACCCCTCCGGAACCACACATCGGTGTTGGGGCCGGGCCCGGAGGGCCGGCCCTACCTAACACGGATGGTCCGGGTTGCCCCTGGCCTCCGTCCGTCCGGTGCCCGGCGTTCGGTGTCGGTTGCCGGTTGCCGGTTGCCGGTAGATCCGACTTGACTGGTCGGGTTTCGAGCGACTAGACTCCCGCTCGGCCGCAAGCGAGACTGAGTCTCACTTCTCTTTCTGTCGATTGGCCATCGGCGACTCTCCGGGGCAGCCCCACTGCCCTCCCCATACGAAGGATGTTCCCCGTGTTGCTCTCTCCCTCTTCGTCGACCGCCCGCTTCGCGGCGCGCGATGCGTCATGGCGTCACCGCCAGTGGCCGCTCGTCCTCGTGGTGACCGGCGTCCTCGGTGCATGCGCCACACCAGCGATCGCCGCTCCGGCACAACCAGCCGCGGACGCGTCATGCACGCACGACGGGCAGACCGCCGACGCGGGCGGCCTCGTCACCGACGCCTCGACGGCGCCACTGCCCGACGCGGAAGTGACGCTCACCTGCGGCAACGCCACACACGTGGTCCGCACGGGCGGCGAAGGCGTATGGAACCGGCAGCTGCCTGTCGGCACATGGGTGGTCACGGCAATCAAGCCCGGCTTCACCCCACTCACGGGTGAACTCGTCGTGGCGGTCGGCCAGGACAACCGCGTCACCCTCGCGCTGCCCGTGGCACCCGTGACCGAGAC
>CAYRAE010000575.1:0-2294 GCA_964422175.1 uncultured Luteitalea sp.
GCGTCGGCGCGCGCGAGCAGGAGCAGGGCGTCGAGCAGGCGCGTCAGGTGCTCGGTCTCTTCGACCATGCTGGCGATGGCCTCGCGCTGGTCGGACATCGCCGTCGCATCCCCTAGGGCGACCTGACCGATCGTCCTGATCGACGTGATGGGCGTGCGCAGTTCGTGCGACGCGTCGGCGCTGAAGCGCTTCGCCTGTTCGAACGACACGTCGAGTCGCCGCAGCGTGCGCGTGAACGCCTCGGCCACCGCGAAGACTTCCCGGTCCGCTCCCTCGATGCGCACGCCGTTGTGCAGCCGGTCGGCCGTGATGTCCGTCGTCTGCGCCACGAGCTCTCCGAGTGGGCGCAGGGCGTATCGCGTCAGGCCGTACGACCCGACCACGGCCACGAGCAGGCACGTGAGCAGGCCGGCGGCGATGAGCACGCGGATCACGCGCAGCTGCGCGTGGATGGCCGATTCGGACTCCACCACCCGCACGATCACGGGCAGGCTGATGATGTCGGTGGGCACGTCGAGCACGCGGACGGGTTCGCCCGTCGCATCGTGCGTGGAGGTCACGCGCGTGCCGCGAGCCGCATCGATGCCGGCGATCGGCCGCGCGGCGGCCTGCGGCGACTGGAAGAGGCGCTCGCCCGACGGCGACCACACCTCGACCCAGCGGCGGTCGTGCGCGGGAATCGGGTTGATGTAGGCCGGCTCGCTGACGCCGTCGAGCGTCCAGTACGGTGCGAGTACGCTGCGCGTCGAGTCCACCTCGTGCGCCAGCCGCGCCTCGAACTCCCGCCACAGCCCGTGCGACACCGCGAGATAGAGCACCGCCGCGAACGCCGCGAGCGTCGCGGCGAGCAGCAGCAGGAGCCACGCGGCGACGCGCGTGTGCAGCGACGGTCGCCGTGCCGCGGCATCATGCCCGTCGCGTCCCGGTGTTGCTGCCGGATGTCCGGGCAGGCCCTGTGCCATCTACGGCTGATTGTCGCGCAGGACGAAGCCCAGCCCGCGAATCGTGTGAATCAGCGCCGGGGCGAAGCCGTGATCCACCTTGCGGCGCAGGCGCACGACGTGGACGTCGATGACGTTGTCGATCGGCGTGCCGCGGTGATCCTGTCGCCACACGTCGCGCGCGAGCATGTCGCGGGAGACCACCTGTCCCGCGTGCTGGAGCAGGTACGCCAGCAGGTCGAACTCGCGAGGCGTCAGGAGGATCTCCTGGCCGGCTCGCGTCGCGATCCGCTCCACGCGATCGACGACGAGATCGGCGATGGCGAGACGTGTGTCGGGCCGTTGACCACGGCGAGTGAGTGCCCGCAGTCGCGCGAGGAGTTCCGGCCACTCGAACGGCTTCACGAGGTAGTCGTCGGCACCCGCGTCGAGACCGTCGACGCGATCGTCGAGCGTGTCGCGCGCCGTCAGCATCAGCACCGGCGTGGCATCGCCGGCACGTCGCATCGCCGATACCACGCCGAACCCGTCCAGCCCGGGCAGCATCACGTCGAGGAGCACGACGTCGAACGCATCGCGCGTCAGGGTGTCGAGCGCCGTTTCGCCAGACGAGGCCACGGTGACGGCATAACCGGTCTGGCAGAGCCCCTCGTCGAGCGCGCGCGCCAGCTTGCGTTCGTCCTCGACGACGAGCACGCGCTGGGAAGGACTGTTGGAAGAGAGGAAGGTCACGGTTTCTGAACGATTCGTCAGTTGAGCGACCGATTCGGTCGGCATTATGGTATCAAACACATTGAGATTGAATCTCAATGTGGACGCGTTCGCGTCAGGTTCTTCTCCCATGCGCTCTTCCTCGTCTCCCGCCCGCGTCCCCGTGCTCGACACCTCGGCGTCGTCTCTTTTCGTCCTTGCCAGCCCGACAGACACGATCACCGCGCCCGTGACCACCGGTGCGCTTCGTGACGCCGTCACCGATGTCGAGTCGACGGCGTGGCGCGCCGTGGCGGGACGTCAGGACGCCGCGCTCGTCGGCGCATTGCCGTTCGACAGGCACGCGCCCGCACATCTGTTCGTCGTCGAGGACGTCCACCGCGAGCCGACGTCGCGCGTGGCTCCGGGACCGAGGCCGGCCGTCGAGCCGCACCAGTGGCGGATCGTCGAGTGGCCGTCGCAGATCGTGTACGAGCGCGCGGTGCGCGAGGCGCTCGATGCCATGGCACCCGCCGGCGTGGACAAGGTCGTGCTCGGTCGTCTGCTCGACCTGCACGCGCAGGCGCCGATCGACGTCGTGCGTCTCTTCACGCACCTCCGCTCCGATCCTGCCGCGCACGCGTTCTGCGTACCGCTGGCCGA
>CAYRAE010000576.1:0-2278 GCA_964422175.1 uncultured Luteitalea sp.
TCGGACGGCCGGGCCCGGAGGGCCGGCCCTACCCGTAGTTACCGAACGCGCGGGGAACCGAAGGCCGAAGGCCGATGGCCGAAGGCCGATGGCCGACGGCCGACGGCCGACGGCCGAGACCTGCCCGTGCTAGACTCCGCCATTCGTTCAGGAGTCAGGCCCATGACGTCGCGGCGTGCGTTTCTTTCACGGCTTGGATCGACAGGGACCGTCGTGGCGGCGGCGCTCACGAGCGACGGGCTGGCGCTGATGGCGCGAGCGGCCGAGCAGGTGCGCGGGCGGACGGCAGCCGACGTCGCGACGGACGAGGACTTCTGGCGCGAGGTGCAACTGGGGTTCACCCTCGATCGCACGGTCATCAACCTGAACAACGGCGGCGTCTGCCCCAGTCCCCGCGTGGTCCACGAGGCGCTCAAGCGCTACCTCGACCACGCCAACCAGGCGCCCGTGTTCAACATGTGGCAGGAGCAGGAGCCCAACATCGAGCGGGTGAGGCAGGGCCTGGCGCTCGACGCGGGCTGCGACCCCGAGGAACTGGCCATCACCCGCAACGCCAGCGAGGCACTGCAGATCGCCCAGCTCGGCATCGACCTGCAGCCGGGCGACGAGGTCGTGACCACCACGCAGGACTACGGCCGCATGCTCGATACGTGGGAGCAGCGCGTGCGCCGCGACGGCATCTCGCTGAAGAAGATCACGTTTCCCGTGCCGCCGCCGTCGATGGACGACCTCACCCAGCGGCTCACCAGCGCCATCGGGCCCAAGACGAAGATCCTCCATTTCTGTCACATAACCAACTTGACGGGCCAGATATTCCCGGTCGCCGACATCTGTCGCATCGCCAGGGCGCGAGGCGTCCAGACGATCGTGGATGGCGCACACGCGTTCGGGCATTTCCCCCTCAAGATCAGCGACCTCGGCTGCGACTACTACGGCACCAGCCTGCACAAGTGGCTGCTGGCCCCCATCGGCACGGGCTTCCTCTACGTACGTCGCGACCGAATCGAGTCACTCTGGCCGCTCACGCCGGCCGCCGAGTCGAAGGCGCGCGACATCCGCAAGTTCGAGGAGATCGGCACGCACCCGGCCGCCAACCACAATGCGGTGGCCGAGGCGCGCGTGTTCCACCAGACCATCGGCGTCGAACGGAAGATCGCGCGGCTGCGGTACCTGCGCGACCGCTGGATGCGTCGGCTCGCGGACCATCCCGGCACCACCATCCACACCAGCTTCGACCCGGCCCAGAGCGGCGCCATCGGCAACCTGGGCACGCCCGGCGTCGACCCCGCCCGTCTCGCCGCCCACCTCTTCGCGCAGCATCGCATCATCGTCACGCCCATCAAGCACGCCGAGTTCGCGGGCATCCGCGTGACGCCCAACGTCTACACGACCCTCGAAGAAGTCGACACGTTCGCGACGACGATGGAGCGGATTCTGGAGCGCGGCCTGCCAGCCACCGCGTGAATCAGGCAGAGGCCGTCGGGGCCGGGCTCGGAGAGCCGGCCCTACCGACGGCCTCAATGGGTAGGGCCGGCTCTCCGAGCCCGGCCACGCCGTCCCGTCCGTCAGCCGACGAAGCGGTAGCCGAGGCCGTGGACGGTCAGGAGGAACTGGGGATGGCGGGGGTTGGGCTCGATCTTCTGCCTGAGCCAGGCCACATGGACGTCGACGGTACGCGTCGACGGCATCGCGTTGTAGCCCCACACCTCGTTGAGCAGCTGATCGCGCGAGATGACCTCGTTACGGTGCTCGATCAGGTATCGCAGCAGCTGATACTCCCGCGCCGAGAGGTCCACGCGGTCGGTGCCCCTGAAGACCTCCGCGCTGCGGTAGTCCACGCGAACCTCGCCGAACTGGTGCCCCTCGCTGGCGGGCGTGACGGCTGGCGGCGTGGAACGGCGGCGCAAACGCGCCTCGATGCGCGCGAGCAGCTCCATCATCTCGAACGGCTTTGCCAGGTAGTCGTCGGCGCCGAGCTTGAGCCCCACCACCGTGTCCACCACCTGCCCTCGCGCCGTGAGCATGATGACGGGCGTCTCGACCCCGCGCTGACGCAGGTCGCGCAGCACGTCGAACCCGTTCTTGCGCGGCAGCATCACGTCGAGCAACACGAGGTCGAACTCGCCCGACGCCGCCTTGTCGAGGCCCGTCACACCATCGCCGGTCGTCTCGACGTGATACCCCTCGCGGCGCAGCCGGTCGGAGAGCGTGAGCTGCAGGCCGGGTTCGTCCTCGACGAGCAGGATGCGGGCGGGCTCGCTCACGAGGCGTGTCCGCG
>CAYRAE010000577.1:0-2277 GCA_964422175.1 uncultured Luteitalea sp.
AGAACCAGTGCGGGAAGCTGCTCGTGATGCGCGCGATCGTCTCGCCGTACATGCGACGACTGATCGCCGCACCACCTTCGCCCGAGTCGTTCGACACGACCATCGCGAACGCCTCGTCCTGCGCACCGGCCCACAGCGCCGCCTTCCCGAGCCGGCTGTGCCCGATCACGGCGGCGCGCGCCGCGTCGAGGCCCGGGATCCGCGCGGCGGCCTGACGCATCTGCGAAAGCCCCCACGCCCACATGCCGATCGCGCCCCATCGCTCCGCAGCCGGAATGTCCTGCTGCAGTGCCGTAGCCAGCTGTGAGATGCCATCGTGCACCACCGACGGGTCGTCTGGCGCAAGGTCGCCGTAGTACGCCGTCATCACCGCGCAGTCGCGCTCGATGATCAGATCCACAGGCCACCGCGATCGCGTCGTGCCGCGCGACGGCTCCGTCGCCCTGTTGGCGACGATCCCGTTCTGCGCATTCGGCCGCATCCAGCGCGTGGACAACCTGATGGCCGGATCGGGATCCACGGCATGGTTGCCGGCGAAGTTCAGGCCGATGAACACGGGCACCGGACGTTCGTGTCGCGGCCGATACACGAGCACGTCGACAGACGCACGACCACCCCAGTCGAGCCGGAGCTGCTGCCGCCAGGCGCGACCATCGAGCACGGCAACCGGCGTGTCGATCGGTGACATGGTGAACGCCGGCATGCCCGAAGGCGTCCGTCCGTACACGTAGCGGCTGAACGCGTCGAGGATCTCCGCGCGACGCGCCCGCCACTCCTCGCGCGTCCGCACGGGACGCCCGTCGCGCATCGTCAGCGTCGGCGGCAGCGTGTACGCCGGGACCTTCGACTCGTCGTAGTTGGCGTCTGCCGGCTGCGCGTGGAGTCGTGTCCCGAGCAGGCCTGACAGGATGGACGCGGTGAACGCGCGGCGGGTCGGCATGGCAATCATCCCTGCGTGACGCGTGACGCACCGGCGGCACGCCTGGCCGCGGCGATGCGCGCGGCAATCGGAGGATGCGTGAGAAAGAACGCACGCGTCAACGGCGAGTCGTCGTCACTGGACAGGTTCCGCTCGCCGAGACGCGCCAGCACGCGCTCGAGCACGTCGGGGCGTCCCGTCAGCCTCAGCGCGAACGCGTCGGCCTCCACTTCGTGGGCGCGCGACTGCGCCAGCAGCCACGGACGGGCGGCGACCCAGACCGCGCCCGCGCCGATCAGCATCCAGGGGACTGATGCCGGATCGGTGAGGCCCTGCGTGCCGCCGAGCCAGCGCGCCGGTCCCGCGGCGCACGCCTGCGCACCGAGTGCCGCCGCCAGCAGCGTCGCGGCCTGTGCGCGCGCGCGTTGCCACGTGTGTCCGTGCGCGTGGTGGCCCAGCTCGTGCGCGACGACGGCGTCCATCTCCTCTGGTGGACAGCCGGTGATGAGCGTGTCGGAGATGAGCAGGCGGCGTGGACCGATCACGCCGACGAGCGCGGCGTTCGCCTGATCGCCATGCTGTCCCAACACCCATTCGTGCAGACCGGCAAGTCGCAGGTTCGCGCGCGAGGCCATCGCGTGCAGCCGCCCCGCGACCGCCTCGTCGCGGAGCGGCCGTACGCGCGGTGACAGCAACATCACCCACGGCGCCAGCAGTGCCACGAGCGAGACGAGCATCAGCAGGACCAGGGCCAGACCGATACCGGCCAGCCACGGGGTCACAGCCGCCAGCCGCGCGAACACGCACCAGGCGAGACTGCCCGCGAGGACGAGCAGCAGGCCACGCCGCACGCGATCGCCGACGTGCGCGGACGTCGAGACCGCCGGCATCCTGTAGCGGCGCGCGAGCACGTTGCCGCGCTGCAACGCCGCGGGCGCGGCCGCGAGCAGGCTCACCGCGATGCACGTCACCAACACGACGGCCGCGGCAAGGGTCTCCACGATCAGCGTGGTCAGCGGCGACGTCGGGCGCAGCGCACCCGACACCCACTCGTGCAGATACGCGGGGAGCGGTGTCAACGCGAGAGACACGAGGGCCACCCCGGCGCCGATGGCCTCGATCAGGCGCAGGCGGCGCTCGGCCCGTCGATAGCGAGTGCCCTTATCTTCGTTCACGTCAGCGGTTCGTCAGTGCGTCGAATGCCAGGGTGAACGCGGGTGGCACCGGACGAGCCGTCCCCGCGCGCATGGCATCAACCGAAGGGGCCCATCAGTGCGTCAGATCCAGCCGCAGCACCTTCGACACGCCGGGCTCTTCCATCGTCACGCCGTACAGGCGATCGGCGATCTCCATCGTCT
>CAYRAE010000578.1:0-2269 GCA_964422175.1 uncultured Luteitalea sp.
GCCGGCTGGAACATCTACGTCAGCTCGCGCTCGTACTTCCCCGGCACCGACGATCAGGAACTGGAGTGCATGCTGATCCGCGCGCAGGAGATGGCGCGCTACGTGGCCGATGGCGTGCTCGACGCGGGCCTCACCGGCCAGGACTGGATCGCCGAACAGCTCATCGCCTCGCGCGCCGAAGTCGTGCCCGTGCAGGAGCTCGTGTACTCGAAGCAGAGTTTCGGCACGGTGAAGTGGGTGCTCGCCGCGCCGGACGATTCGCGCTTCACGAAGCCCGAGGACTTCGCGGGCTGCACGATCGCCACGGAACTCGTGAAGGTGACCGAGGACTACTTCCAGGCCAAGGGCATCGACGTCACGGTGGAGTTCTCCTGGGGCGCCACCGAGGTCAAGCCGCCCGTGCTCGCAGACGGCATCGTCGAAGCCACCGAAACGGGATCGACGCTGCGCGCCAACAGGCTGCGGATCATCGACACGGTGATGGAGTCGCGCACGCAGCTCATCGCGAATCCCGCGGCGTGGACCGATCCGTGGAAGAAGACCAAGATCGAGAACATCGCGCTGCTGCTGCGTGCGGCGATCGAAGCACAGGGCCGCGTCGGGCTGATGCTCAACGTCAAGCGCGACGCGCTGAAGACGCTGCTCGAACTCGTGCCGGCGCTGCGTCGCCCCACGGTGTCGTCGCTGAGCGACGAGGACTGGGTGGCCGTGAACACGATCATCGAAGAGCGCGTGGTGCGCGACCTCGTCCCGCGCCTCAAGGCCGCCGGCGCCGAGGGGATCGTCGAGTATCCGCTCAACAAGATCGTGGTGTGAGCATGCTGAGGATCCTGGAGTCCACCGACACGCGCGCTGTCAGCCGCCTGCTCGAACGCACGCCCGCCGATCACGCGCGGATCGAGCCGGCCGTGAAGGAGATCGTCGCGACGGTGCGAGCGAAGGGCGATCGCGCCCTCGTCGCGTACGCGAAGCAGTTCGATCGCCTGGATGGTCCGATCGAGCTGTCGCCCGCGGAGATTCACGCAGGTGCCGCCGACTGCCCGCCTGCCGTGCGGCGCGCGATCGCGAAGGCCGCGCGCCACATCAGGATCGTCGCGAAGGCGCAGCTGCCCGCGCGATGGACGAAGGTCGTTGCGCCCGGGGTGCGTGTCACGCAACGCGTCACGCCTCTCGAACGCGTCGGATGCTACGTGCCTGGCGGACGCTATCCGCTGCCCTCGTCGCTGCTGATGGCTGCCGTGACGGCGCGCGCGGCCGGCGTGTCCGAAGTGATCGTGACGTGCCCACGACCAGACGCGGCCGTCCTCGCGGCGGCCGTCGAAGCCGGCGTCGATCGCGTGTATCACCTCGGCGGCGCGCAGGCGATCGCCGCGATGGCGTACGGCACGGCAACCGTGCCGCGCGTGGACAAGATCGTCGGCCCCGGCAACGCGTACGTGGCCGTCGCGAAGGCGCTCGTGTCGCGCGACTGCGCCATCGACTTCTTCGCCGGCCCGAGCGAGATCGTGATCGTGTCGACGTCGGGGCGTCCCGACTGGATCGCGGCCGACCTGCTCGCGCAGGCCGAACACGACGAGGACGCGCGGGCCATCCTGATCACGCCGTCGAAGCGACTCGCCACTCAGGTTGCGAAGGCCGTCGCGAGGCAACTGTCGACGCCTGCCGCACAGGCCACGCCCGCCGCGACGGCGCTCGCGCGCAACGGCGCGATCATCGTCACGCGATCGATCGAAGAAGCCGCCGCGCTCGCCAACCGCATGGCGCCCGAACATCTCGTCGTGGATTCGCTCGACGTGGCGGCGATGATCCCCGTCGCCGGTTCGATCTTCGTGGGCGAGTGGACGGCGCAGGCCGCCGGGGACTACGCGATCGGATCGAACCACGTGCTCCCGACGAGTGGCGCGGCGCGGTTCCGCGGAGGCCTGCACGCCTGGGATTTCGTGCGCGTGTCCACGGTGCAGCAGCTCACGCGCAAGGGCATCGAACTGGTCGGGCCGACCGCCGCGACGCTGGCCGACGCCGAGGGGCTGGCGCTGCACGCGCTATCGATTCGCGCACGACTGACAGGAGATCGCCGGCGATGAGCGCGGGCGACCAGTACGCGTACGACAGGGCCGATGCGCCGGCGGGTGCCTTGCGGCTGCACCTCAACGAGCACACGGGCGGGTGCTCGCCGGCGGTGACGGCCGCATTGGCTGCGATGACGCGCGAGACCGTGGCGCAGTATCCCGACTACGCGCGCGTCACGCAGGCCGTGGCAGACGATGCC